>JBMTBF010000001.1:0-31908 GCA_049429585.1 Terrimicrobiaceae bacterium
ACCACCTCGATGTCATCGCCGAAGCCGACCACATCCTCGACATCGGCCCCGAAGCCGGCTCCCAAGGCGGCAAAGTCGTCGCCACCGGAACCCCGGAAAAAATCGCCCAATCGAAAACCAGCCGCACCGCGCCGTTTTTGAAGGAGCTTTTGACATCCAACCCAATCCGCTCCGCTCTTTCACCGTGATAAATTCAAATAATCTCCTTATATTATAAGGTTACGCCAAGGCAGCGCGCAGGTAATCAGACATCAAACGCGCACTCATCAGCTCGAAGCCACGGCGAGAAATGCATTCGCGATGCTCGTGATTTTCAAGCAGCTCGCAAGCATTGCTTTCCAATTCCCCATATTCTGCAAACGCAACGCCTCCGGCAAGCGACGCATATTCCTGAGGATCGGAGCCAGTCTCCGAAAGAACGACACATCGATTTGCAAGTAGGTAGGATATACGAACGATTTCAAGAACCTTCGACTCGTAAAAGTGAACATTCAGCAAGAGCTTGGATCGACCAATTAAGGAATCGCGCTCTTTACCATAGACTCCAAAAACGGCGACCACATGAAGCCCAGCAGCTCGCAAGCGATGGATAATCAACTGGCGTCGGGGATTCATCGAACCAACAAACAAGACGTCTATGTCGCGTTGGTCCGCGAATCCGATGCGGGTTAGTTCCTTAACATATCCTATCGGGACGACACGTTCCACCTTCACGCCAAGCGCACCAAGAGCAACAGCATTTGTTTTGCTGTAGTCCCAAACTCGGTATTTGCGAAGCAATGTAACGAGTTCCTGACGAAACCACGCCGAACCCGGGTCAACCTGTTCTAGGTTGTAAAGAATTGCATCTGATTCAAGAGGCAACGGATAAGCAGGCAGAAGATTTGACCCTAAAACAATGTGTTGCCTCCCAGGCAATCGACCCTCCGTAGTTAGAACTGAGTCGTAGCCCAGCGACAACAATCCATAGTGTATGGATTCGGCCACCTCATGAAAGGCAGCGGAGTGTATGTAACCTGGTGGCGAGACAACAGTGACAGCAAACTTTCTCATCGGTTAATTTAAGAATCATTTCCAAAGCTCAATTCGAATACATTAATTTTTGGGTGTATAAAGTTTCTTCTGTAATTGGGCTCTTCACGATTCCGGCGCCGACGGAGTAGATGCCGAACTCCAATCCAGGTGCGATCGCCCTCTGGGAAGCTGTTCCTACATGATCTTGGACGCCAGATACAAAAAAAGTCCGACTGGGCGGCCAACTCCAGGACTGCGCCGTCCTCATCGCCTTCGGGACGCCTCCGACGGAAAGCACTCCTTTCTGGGTGTCAGCGTCGCCCTCAACGAGGACGAGGTTCACTGGTGCACTTTCCAGCACTCACTTCAATCCCGAGGGCTTCACGGCCTCTCCTTCATCGTCAGCGATGCCCATGCAGGCTTCTCCACCGGAACCCCGGAAAAAATCGCCCAATCGAAAACCAGCCGCACTGCGCCGTTTTTGAGGGAGATTTTGAAGTAAGCTATCGGCCGATGCTAAAATAAAGGCCTCGATTTTCCTTACTTTCTGGACGATTTCGCCATGTATTTAACTCCCTCCTTGCCTTGAAAATGGGAGTCCTGACTCCAAAGAGTCGCGCTGAATTTTTTAGCGATTGTGTAAATCACGGAATCAGCAAATGCCAAGCCCTCCTCCAAGCCGATCGAGGCTGCTTCCAACGCCAAATCAGCGTCCATATCCACAACCATTCCCTGCTGCATGGCCGCTGCAATGGTCAATGCGTCGTCCTCCCCACGCTCCCTCAGCACCACTTTAAAAACCTCGTAAATGCAAACCGTGGGAACAATCAACAACTCGGTATCCTCGATGGCTTCCGAGAAAAAATCGGCCGTCAGCTCACCTGCGAAGTAAGCAAGCCATGCCGAGGAATCCACGAGATTCATACCCGGTCGCCTTCGCGATCAAACGAGGTGCTGATTCCCTTCAAATACCCGCGCAAGCTGCGAACATCGCGCATGGGGATGATTTCGATCCGGTTTCGGAATGAAACCATCTTGGCCTTTTCGCCGGAACGAAGCCCCATAGACTCACGAATCTTTTGGGGAATAACGACTTGAAACTTCGGAGAAATAGTAACAGTTTCCATTCGTCATACGATATTACGATCGATCTAAGCGTCTATAGACTTTTTTGACAATTTCCGATGGCGGCATTGCTTCTTCCGGGGATGCAGCTCAAGTCATGGGCACTTCGTCTCTGGCCGAGGCCTTTGACCTCGATGAAGCCTCGGGGCTCACATTCGTAGTCGGAGCCAAGCTCGAGCCGGGTAGACTCGGAGATGCGGATGCGACCCGAGAGGCCAGAACTTTCCATGCGGCTGTCGTCGTATCACGAGGAACTTGCAGGCGGCCAGTCCGCCGGGCCAAGAACATCCTCTCCCGCAAACGCTGCTTCGGAGATATTCATTCAACGGGGATTATCAAAAAAAATCTCAGAAAGGGTCGATTGCTAGGGCTCACAGGGACACATCGCCGAGGTAATTGCCCAGGCTGAGGGCTCGCGCTTCAGTATTAGCGCGGCCGAGGAGTTGCAGAGTGGAGCGGATGCGGGCGGAGATTCCCATCATAGGAATACTGGTCTCGGGGGAGGTTTGCTCGAGGCGGATTTGCTGGCGAAGCCACTCCATCCATTCGTCCCAATCGCGGAGGGCTTTGTCGAGATCCTCGGTCAGGTCGGCGGGCCGACGGGCAGCGGCGAACGAATCAGAGATTTCCACAAGCCCTCGACGGAAGGCTCCCTTGACCCGCTCGATCGCTGCGCTGCCTTTTTCCAAGAAACCAGATGGGAGAATCGGGTGGAGCCGTCCGAGACAGAGCGAGAACTCCCAGCACATTTCCTGGATCGTGAGAATGAACTCTTCCAAGCGGCGAGCCTCGTCGGGCGGGCATGTCGGGCCGCGCATGGCAGCAATGGCGAGGCGGGCCTTTGCGGGAAAGAGGGTCAGCTCCGTGCGCCGCCAGAGAGGAAGACTCCACATGCCGTCATGGAGGGCCGCCACCATGGCATCGAGGTATTTTTTCACTCCTAGGCGAAGGTTGTTTTGGGGAAGTGCAGGCCACATGAGGCGTTGGGCGAGGGCGGCGATGATCGGGCCGTTAACCAAGCCGAAAAACATACCGACGATCGCTTCGAACGACACGGGCTTCTGCGCATTCAGTGACACCACGCAGGCGAGCATCATGAAAGAATAGGTGAGTGGAACGGTGATGCCGCCGGCGCGGTGAAACCAATAACCGAATAAAAACGCCCATGCGACCATGACGGTGTTTTGGACGGCGTAAATCGCTAGCAGAGGCGTGGAGGCCAGCATGGCCAGCGAGCCCACCACCATCACAAGGGTGAAAAAAATCAACTGCCGGAACGCCGGGCGGTCACCCGATTCGTCGGGGCTGATGGCATTCAATGCTGTGAACGAATAAATGCTGAGCATCATCATTCCGCCGCCGGGAGGATTCAGCCAGTTCTCGATAATCAATCCGGCGACCACTGCAGTGCCCGCGCGGATACCGCGCTGAATCCAAGGCACGGAAGGCCAGGCAGGCGCAAGGGCGAGGCGCTCTGAGAGCGGGTAGGTTTTTGACAGATCGTTGTTGAGGGCGTCGAATTCCTTGATGAGATCGGAAAGTTCGCGAAGCAGGAGCAGGTGGGCCGACATCACGCCAGACTCCAAGGGGGCGAGTTTTTGAATCTCCGGATCGACGCGGAACTCCAAAACGAACGCGTCGAGACGGGCCCAGATTTCGGTGACGCGCGTGTTCCATTCCGCCGGCAGAGGCTTCTCATCCTCCAACGCGAGAAATCCCTCCCGAAGAAGTTGTCCGAGTTCCTCGACATTGCTTTCGAGCCGCCTGCGGATTTGCTCTGGAACGGGTTCGTGGCGGGCGAAAGATCGGACGAGAGCTGCTGCCTTGGAAATAAGTTCCACCTTTTGCGCATGGCGGCCGATATTTTGCCGGAAGGCTTTGCTTTCCATGGCACCGAAACGCAGGAGCACTCGCATCTGCGTGGATTTGGCGGGAAAGTCCCGCAAGGTTGCGACCAAGCCGGTTTTTTCCTCTGAGAAATGCCGGATACCAAGCGTCACCGCCTCGGCGAGTTCGGCCAGCGCACTGCGGATCAGGCCGGCGAATCCATCATTCGCAAAGCGCGGGAAGATGAGCACCTGCACAACCATGCTCACCACCACCCCGAGTCCAACCTCCTCCACCCGGAGCACTGCGTAGCGTGAGGCGGTCGAGGGGTCGTTCAAGCTGTTCGAGGCCACGACTACATAAGTCATACCGACGAGGAAAAAGGCATACGGCGCGCGGGATTGACCGAACATCGCGACGGAAAACGACACCACCACGAATGTGAGCGGAAGGTAGAGTAAGGGTGCCTGCTGAAGCGAGGAGGTCGCGAGGTAGCCAAGGGCACCGCCGACAATCGTTCCGATCAAGCGCAGGGCGGCTTTTTCCTGGACTGCACCGACGAAGCGCGCCATCGAGAGCATCAGAACGGTGAAGACAGCCCAACCCGGATACTCAAGCCGCAGGACCAGCGCAAAAAATAGCGCAACAACGACCGACACCGCCATCTGAATGCCCTGAGACACACCATCGCGGTCCACGGCATCCAGCAGGCGGGCCAATCCAAATCGCCGCAAGGTCGCTTCCACGCCGGAAGGCTAGAGGCGGCTCGGGCTTGCGTCTACGGCAAAGGCATGAAAGAAAATCCAAATCGTGCCTGTCATTTTGCAAAACGCTGAGATTGCCCTAGGTGAATTCCTCCTTCCGTGGGGAATGGTTGTCAGCGCCCTCGGATTCCTTGCCGCATGGCTGGTGACTGCGGTGCTTGAGCATTTCGGACTCACTCGGTTTTTCTGGAACCTCCCGCTGTTTTTCGTCGCGCTCTCCGTCTTTTTCGGCTCGGTGCTCGGCCTGATCCTCGCCCCATGAAACCAGCTGGAACAGCCTATGTCCTCACGGGAGTGGTCATACTCCTCGCGGCGGTGGCCGCTTTGGGAATGTATCAACGCTACACCACAAAACCCTGGACGCGTGACGGCCAGGTGCGCGCCAACATTGTGGGCATCGCGAGCCGCGTGGAGGGACCGATCATCCAGATTCCGATCCGCGACAACCAGCAGGTGAAAAAAGGCGACCTGCTTTTCGAGGTCGATCCCTCGACCTTTCAGGCGACCGTCGATCAATGCACGGCGAAGCTCCAACAATCACAAGCTGCAGAGATCCAGGCCCAGCAAGAACTCCAGCGCCAGACGATGCTCTACCAAACGAAAGTCAACGACCTTCGCGATCTGCAAAATGCCCAGGACTCCCTCGCCTCCGCCACGGCCGATGTTGCCGCTGCCGCCGCCGCACTCGAATACGCGAAGCTCAATCTCAGCTACACGAAAATCTTCGCTCCCGTGGACGGCTATCTCACGAACATGAATACCTCCCCCGGCACCTATGTTTACGCCGGCCAGCAACTCCTCGCGCTCGTAGATTCCTCCTCTTTTTGGATCGCCGCGTATTTCAAGGAAACCCAGCTCCAGCATGTGAAAGAGGGGGGCAAAACCAAACTCACCTTCATTGGCCGAGAGGACCAGCCTTTCGAGGGCGTCATTGAAAGCGTGGCGTGGGGGATTTTCGATCCAAATGGCTCCACCGTTCAGCTCCTGCCACAGGTCGGCCAGACGGTTGACTGGGTGCGCCTGCCGAATCGTTTCCCCGTGCGCATTCGCGTGACCGGCCAGTCGCCGATTCCGCTGCGCATCGGACAGACCGTTTCGATCGCAACGATCGACAAGTGATTTTCCATGCCCACACCGACCCTTCCCATCGAGCCAGTGATTCAGGATACGGAGGTGATTGCCTCGACAATTTCGCCGGTGCTTTTTGGCGGGCTTGTGATGATTGTGATTCTTGCAAACCACGCTTTTTTCTCGGAGTTCGTGCAATGGGTTCATCTGCGTTTCACGATGCCGATTCACGATAAGAAAGGTCTTTGGATGGCGCGTCCCTTTCTCTACCTGACAACGGTTTTGATTCTCACCTCGCATTTGGTGGATATTGTCATTTGGTCCTACGCGCTGGTCTGGAGCGGGCTTGTGAAAGACATATCGCAAGCCTTATATTTCAGCGGAAACACATACACCACATTGGGTTACGGCGCGGACATCATGCCGCCTTCCTGGAATGCCATTACCGCCGTGATCGCACTCTCGGGGATGTTTTGCATCGCTTGGACGACCTCCTTGCTCATGAACATCATCAGCGCTTTTCACCCGCACAGGCTTACGACCCGCAAAACCAACCCCTAGCAGAATCCACCCCCCGATTCGCAAAGCAGGACGGGCTAAACAAGATATTGCAAGGCGGGGAGATTTGATTCAAATTCCACCTTCCACAAATTCCGGCATGGACAACGATCAAACCAATCCCAACAACGAAGTAATGAACGGCGACGAGGCGGCGACTTTCCTCAAAATGCCGAAATCCACGCTGCTGAAACTCTGCAGCGAAGGTCAGTTGCCCGCCGTGAAAGTCGGCCGGAATTGGCGTTTCAACCGCACCGCCCTCGAAAAGTGGAAGAGTGAAAAAGCAGGATCCGAAGTGGATTTTTCTGACGACTCCGGAGTGGTTGGCGAGCCGACACCGCTGGATTTCGAAGAAAATCTCTCCGAAGCTGAAGCCTCTGTCGGCAAGCAGATCAAGGAAGTTGTCGGATCGGTTGGCGGGGATGATTTTGAAACAACTGGTGATGTCGTGGAATTGGACAGCATGTCCGAAGGCGTTGGCGAAGTTCACGAAATCGAGGAAGCCCCGGCCCCGAAATCCTCCCGGCGCGCGCGTTCCTCCTCGGCCCTTGATTTGATGGCCCAGATATCCGACAAATCCCCCGGACGCCGTGGCGCTAAAACGACCCGCGCCAAGACAGCTCCGGCTCCGGCCCCTCGAACCAAACCTGCCCCGGCTTCCGCACCAGTTTCCCCTCTGCCCAAGCGCGACACCCGCCTCGATGACGGCGCGGTGGAAGTCTCTCGACCCTACAACCGCCATGCGGGTGCCGCTCCGGCGCCTCGCGCTCCAGAACGCCGCTCCTCCGGTGGAGGCGCCTTCGGCGTCCTCAAAAAAGTGGTCTACTGGGCGGTCGTGCTCGTTGTTTTGGCCATGGCCGGCGTCGGTGTGAAAAGCATGCTCGTTCCGATTTCCACCGAACCGATGGTGGGAATCTCCGAGGAGGTCGTGACAACCGAGACCCCCGCCTTGCCCGAATTCCAAGTAGTCTATCGCCACAATGAGGAGGAATCCCTGAAGGAGGACAACCTCGCGGTTCCCACGCCCCCTCCTTCGGCTCCCGAGCCGGCAGCCCCGACCGCCCCGCTGACCTCTACTGCTGCTGTGGATACCGTGGCCCTTCAAGCTCCCCCAGCTCCGCAGCAAGCTCCCCAAGCCGCTGCCGCCGCCAAAGAGGGCACACAACAACCGGCGGTTCCCATTGCCACCAACCCGCCGGTCAGCCGCAGCCTCGAGGCGATCAATCGCCTTCTCCCCGCGCTGTTCAACCTTTCCGGCACCACGGTCAACAGCAACAACAACGAAATCCGAATCACCTTTCAGGAGGGCGTCTTCTCTTCCGGAATCACGGTCAGCGAGTCGGGAAAATCCCAACTCTCGCGCGTGGCGGAATTCCTGAAGGTCAATGCCCCGGACTTCTGGGTCATCATCGAGGGCCAGACCGACAGCAAGCCGGTCCGGTCGAACTCTCCCTTCCGAGACAACTACACCCTCGGCCTTCGCCGCGCAGTGGCCGCGACCGAGGTAATGCGCTCCGAAACGCAATTCCCCAACGATCGCCTGCTCGCCAGCTCCTCAGGCGGCCTTCCGCCTCCATTCCCTGAAAACGACCCTGGATCGGCCTCGCGCAACCGCACGGTCATCCTGCGCCTCGTTCCCAGGATTCTGGAATAGTCGCGCCCGCTACTTTTTGATTCTCAAGCGTAGGAAGGTGGGGACATCCAAATCCTCGCCTTCCACGATGGTAGGCTCGCTTTTTTCGAAACGGCCGCGGGCGATGGGTTCCAACGGGAGGAAGTCCTGCTTCACCTTTTGGGTTTTTGTCGATGGAACCGCGGGCTCCGCTGCGGATGGCATTTCCTCGCGTGGCGGCGCCAAACTTGGCACGGGGACACTGGCTTCCGGCTTGGCTTCAATCGGCAAGGCGGGCGGGAGGCAGGGCTTTTTTTCCTCAACCCCGGTGCGTCCGATAATCGTCACAATCAGCGGCGCGGAGTCATCCCCCGCCGTGCCGACTCCCAGACAGAGATTCGCGCCAGCGGCTGTGCTTTTGGAAATCCCGTTCATCACGGCGGACACCTCCGCGAATGTCAGCGATGAGGGCCCCGAGAGATGGACGAGAATTTTTCCAGCCTCTTGAAGGAGGCGCCCCCTGTCGAGCAACGGACTGCGAAGAGCCTGCTCCAAAGCCTCATGGGCGCGGTTTGCACCCTCCGACTCGCCACACCCCAACAGGCACCCTCCCTTGGTCGCACGCAGGACCGTGAGGACGTCGTTGAGGGCAATCGGCACCGGTCCCGGGCTTCCGAGAATCCTGACGAGGCCGCCAATGGCTTGGAATAAAAGTCCATCACAAGCCGCGAAAGTCTCGGCGACATCGGCCCGGGGCTCGACGAGTTCGGCCATTCGGTCGTTCTCGAAATGCACCAGGGCATCAGCATGCTTCACCAGCTCGGAAAGCGACTCACCGGCTTGTTGAGTGCGTCGGCGTCCCTCGAATTGGAAAGGCGATGTGACCACCGCCGAGACGAGAGCCCCCTTGTCCTTCGCCATTTTGGCAAGCAGGGGAACAATCGCGCTGGCCGTGCCTCCACCGAGCCCACCGCAAAGAATCACAACATCGGCTCCGGAGACGACCTGTTGAAGATCGCCAAGCGATTCCCTCGCGGCATCGATCGCTCGCTCCGGATCCCCCCCAGCTCCAAGCCCGTGGGTCGTCATCGGGCCGAGAACCAGTTTCTGCGCTGCGACCGAGGCGGCAAGCGATTGCTGGTCGGAGTTCAACGCCACGGTGTGAACTGACAAAGCGGCGCGCATGGTAAGCCGGTCCGTGATGTTCACGCCCGCGTTACCGATTCCAATAAGCCGGATCACAGACTCCTTGGCGGGTTCCTGATAGCGTGGATAGGGGCTCATAGGCCGAGATTGAAGTTGATGAGTTTTTTGAATTTTCCGATGAGCGTCTCCTCCGGCATGTCGGCATTGACCGCCTGCGCGTATCTCACAAGACCGATGCAGGTCGAGAGCTGGGGATTTTCAAAGGCCGAGGTCGGACCCGACACGGAATGCGCATGGGCAAGGCTCACAGGGGCCTCGAAAATCGTCTCCGCCACCTCTCGGACACCGCGAAGCATGCTGCAACCTCCCGTGAGGAGGATTCCCGCGCCAAGCAGGTGCTCGGGAACCACCTCGTGAATCCGCTTTTTGAGAATCGTGAAAAGTTCGGCCACCCGCGCGTTGATGATCATGTTCAGCATGTCGCGGTCGATTTCCTTGCCGGAAAATCCCGTATCGTTCTTGAGCGTTATTTTTTCTCCATGGGGATGTCCGCCGGGAAACGCGGATCCCTCTTCGATCTTCAGCTTCTCGGCGCGGGTGATCGGAATCCGGAGGCCGATGCAGAGGTCGTTCGTGATATGGTCGCCACCGATGGCGATAACGCCGCTGTGGCGCACGGCCCCGTCGTGATAGACGATGTAGTCGGTGACGCCGCCGCCGATATCGATCACCACGGCCCCGGCCTGTTTTTGGGCATCGCTTAAAACCACCTGCGCGGAGGCCACGGAATTCACCACGACATCATCGACCTCGATATCGAATTCCTTCACGCAGCGGATGGTGTTTTGAATCCTCGTCATCACGCCGTGGATGATGTGGTAATCGGCCTCAAGCTTCGCGCCCAGCATTCCAAGAGGATCGATGACCCCCTCCTGGCCATCCACATAGTAGCGCTGGATGATCGAGTGCAGGATCACATTCTCCTTGGGAATCGAGATTTCCTTGGCCTTGTATTCGACATCCCCGATTTCCTTTTCGGTGATCTCGCTGTCCTCCGGCATGGAGATCGAACTGCGGTTGTTGAAACTTTGCAGATGGCTTCCGGTGACCGCGAGCCACACACTGTTGATCTCCTGATCGCTCCGCTCCTCGGCGTCTGCGAGGGCATCATGAACGCACTTGGAGGCGTTTTGAAAGTCCACGATTTCGCCTTTTCGGACACCCCGAGAGGGGCTCTCCCCCACCCCGAGCAGACGGATTTCACCATCGCGCCCGCACTCCGCCACCACGGCGCAAACCTTGGTGGTTCCGATTTCCAGCCCGACATGGATTCTTTCTTTGGACATCAGTTTTTTTGTTTGGATTTCGTTGCCGTGGCTCCCGCTTTCGCCGGCGGGGCGAGCGATGCCATAACAAATTTCACAGGAGTGTTTTTTGAGACCATGAGGTTCACGGAATCAAGTTCGCGTCCGGTGTCCCGGCAATGTGCGAGAAGCCTGCGCAGCTTCTCAACCTGGCCGCTGAAATCCGAACGACCGAATTTTACCCGGGCGTTCTGATCGGTGATCGCATCGATGCAGTAACCCTTCGAGATATTGAGTGAGCGCAAACAAACCAGTGAATCGGGTCTGGATGAGGCCTCATCGAGAAGCGCGATCGCCTTTTTTAAATCGTCATTGTGGAGAGGCTTTCCCTCGAGGATTTCGCTGGAATTCACCCCATAAATGACAGGCAGGCTGTGGAACTCCTGCGGAATAAGACGCGGACGCATGAGAAATCCGGACGCATCCACCAGAAGCATGCTGGAAACATCGTAGGGCACCGCGGGATCCGTGGATGAGGAGACCCAAGCCACCGGTTCGCGGGCATCTAGAACGATGTGCATCCGATTCGGCAAAACCCGCTCGATCACGACATCGGCCACCATGGGAATAGCCCGAAGCCGACGGTCGGCCTCATTGATGTCCAGCTCGAAGATGTTTTTCCCCTCCACAATTCCTGTTTCCTCGCGCAGGTCCTCAGGCGTCAGGATACCATCCAACTCCAGTTCGAGCTCGGTGAGGTCGTAGGCGGAGTTCGAGAAAAAGAATTTGTCCAATGCGCGGCTGATTCCGAACCATGCGACTCCGCAAAGCAGCGACAGGCCGATCACAACGACAGAAAAGCTCATCAACAATTGCTGGCGTTTGCGCTTCGCTGTTGCTGCCCTCATTTTGACATTCAGCATCCGCTGTCCACGCGGCGTCCGGCGGCTTGCCGAAGTTTTGAGAATCCGCCCCTTCATCGTGCGCTACCCTTGGCGGAAAGCGAAAGCCCCGCGATCTCCTCGCAAAGCGACGCGAAATCCAAGCCCGCCACGGCGGCGGCTTTAGGTAAAAGACTCGTTTCCGTCATGCCGGGGATGGTGTTGACCTCAAGAACGATCGGCTTGTTGGCCACATCGAGCAAAACATCCACGCGCGAGTAGACCTCCAATCCCAGCGAGCGATGTGCAGCGAGAGCCGCGGCTTGCACGGCCCGCGCGACATCCTCGTCGAGGCGCGCTGGGCAGAAGTAGTCCGAGTTGCCCTTTGTGTATTTGTTCTCGTAGCTGTAGAAATCAACCTTGGGAACGATTTCCACGACCGGCAGCGCCTCGTCTCCCACAATTCCCACTGTCAGTTCCCGGCCACGCACGAACTGTTCGATCAGCACCTCGCTGTCGCGGGAGAAACAATCCTCCAGCGCTGGAGAGACTTCCTCCGGGGTTTGAACAATGTGAACCCCGACACTGGATCCCTCTCGGGGTGGCTTGGCGACGAAAGGAAGAGGGATCGACGGCTTGTCTCCAGCGCAAAGAATCTCCCATTTCGCATTCGGCACACCTGCCGCGTCGAATTTCTTCTTGCTGGCAATCTTGTCGAAGGCCAAGCGGCTTCCCGCCTCGCCTTCGCCGGTATAGGGAACCCCTAGACGGTCGAGGATGCCCTGTAATTCGCCGTCCTCGCCAAAAGTCCCGTGAATCATGTTGAACGCCAGGTCGGATTTTTCCGGGAGTTGAAAATCAGGACCGGTCACATCGATCTCCACGACCTCAGCCCCCACGGATCGAAGCGCCTTGGCAACGGCCGCGCCGGAGTTCAATGAAACAGGCCGTTCCTTGCCGGGTCCGCCCATGAGAAGAGCAACCTTTTTGCCTTGCAGGATTCCGGAATGATTTTTCTTCATAAATCGACCCCCGTGATTTGGACCTCGGTTTGTAGCTGGATGCCTCGCTTCTCTTCCGCGACATGCTGGATTTCACGGATAAGCGCGAGGATGTCCGCCGCGCTGGCACCGCCATCGTTGACGATGAAGTTGCCGTGGACCTCGGACACGCGGGCCGCACCAACCGAGCGGTTTTTCAGACCGAGTTCCTCGATCAGTCGACCGGCCGGAATTTCAGCGGGGTTTTTGAAAATACATCCCGCGCTGGCGGCGACAGGTTGACTGGAGCGACGCTTGGAAACCGAGGCCGCAATCGCGGAATCGATCTGGACCGCGCTCCCGGGCTGGCCGCGCAGAACGGCGGACAGCGCGAAGTTCTGCCTGAACATCGGAACATTCCGGTAGTGAACATCCATTTCGGCGGGGGTTTTTGTGAAAATATTCCCATCCTGATCGCAATAGCGCACACGCACGACCTGATCGAAGGTCTGGATTCCCATGGCGCCGGCGTTCATGCGAAGCCCGCCTCCGAGGTTTCCTGGAATTCCCTCCATCCATTCGAAACCGGCGATTCCCGCGCCCCGCGCGAGAGCCGTGAGTTGTTTGAATTTCACGCCGACACCGGCGGTGATTTCCATTCCATGAATTTCGTGGTTTGCGAATTCGCCGCGTGCCAGATGTGCCACAACACCCGGAATCCCGCCATCGCGCACGAGAAGGTTGGAGCCTCGCCCCATGACCATCAGTGGCATGTTGTCGTCGAAGCAAAACCTCACGAGGTCGGCAAAACCCTCCTCGGTTTCAGGTTCCGCCCAAAATTGCGCCGGGCCACCCACACGCATCGTCGTGTGTTTGGCAAGGGGCTCGTAAAGTTTGATCCGGCCCGCCCCCATGACCTCCAAAAGGCGGTCGCGGGTTTTTAGATCGACGGCTAGACGGCTTCCGGCCTCGTGGATATTTCCAGCTCCAAGACTCAGAACGAGGTCGCCGTCCTCGAGAATCGCACCAACCGCCTCATGGATTCTTGAAACCTTGGGAACAAACTTCACCGACGGATGGCCATTCGCCGCGACGGCATCGACAATCGTCTGTCCGGTGACACCGGGGATTGGCAATTCGCTTGCGGGATAAATGTCTGAAACAAAAACATGATCGGCTTTTTGGAACGCCATTCCAAAAAGGTCTTTCAAAGCCTGGGTCCGCGTGAACCGGTGTGGCTGGAACATGACGATTACGCGCTTGTTCGGCCCGGTACGGGCGGTGGCAATCGTGGCGGCGATTTCGGTTGGATGGTGGCCATAGTCGTCGACCACGATCTGGCGCGGGCTGCCGTAGAGAATCTCGAACCGGCGACGCGCTCCACGAAAGGTTTCCAGTGCAGCGCTGATTTTTTCAAATGGAACACCGATCTCGGAGGCGAGGGCGATCGCGGCGAGGGCATTCAGGGCGTTGTGCGCGCCGGGAATGTTGAGAATCACCTCTCCAAGGATTTCGTTGTTCCGTTGAACCCGAAAGTAGGAGCAGAAATTTTTTGTCGCCAAATCCACAAGCCGATATCGCGCGGACGGTGAATGGCCATAGGAAATAGCCCGAGGATTTCCGGATACAACACGGGAGGCCCCGTTGTCATCGGCGCAGTAGAAAATGTTTCCCGAGGTTTGCGAAACCAGGCGTTCGTAAACGGCGTCGATCGCCTCGAGATTCTCGTAGTAATCCAAATGCTCGGGCTCGATGTTGAGCACGATCGCATGGCGTGGATGGTAGTTCACCAGAGTCCCGTCGCTCTCATCCCCCTCGGCGACAAAATAGATTCCTTCCGAATCCCAGCGGGCATTCGTACCGAGGATCGGAATTTCGGCGCCAACATAGTGAGAGGGCTTGAGCCCCCCGGCGCGGAGGAGGTGGGCAGCCATCGCCGAGGTGGTTGTCTTGCCGTGCATTCCGCAAACCACGATGCCCTGTTTCGAGGCCATTATTGCCGCCAAGGCGTCCGCGCGGCGAACCATTGGAATCCCCAGGCGCACCGCCTCGTCATAGGCGGGATTTCCCGTCCGGATGGCGGAGGAATAAACCACGAGATTCACACCCCGAACGCATTCGGCGGTGTGAGGACAAGAAAAGCGGAGACCCTTTTTGGAAAGCCGCTCTACCTCGACGGTGTCGACTTTGTCGGAACCGCCAACATCATGGCCCAGCCCGAGGAGAAGCGCGGCGATCCCGCTCATGCCGGAACCCGCCACACCGATGAGATGGATTTTTGCCGGAGCGGGGCCGGCCAGAAGGCCATGGAGTTTTTCAGCCTTCATTTCATGCCCTCCGCAACGGCGCGTTCCATGACATCCGCCACATTCGCCGCGGCCGACTCGGGCGAAAGCCCCCGTGCGGCCGACGACATCATCGCACGGCGCTGAGAATCGGAAAGCAGCTTGGAAACCACTGAGGCGAAAACCTCAGGCTGGATTTCCCTTTCGTTGATCAACTCGGCGGCACCCGAACGGACGAAAATTTCGGCATTCGCCCTTTGGTGGTCATCGGTGGCGTAGGGATAGGGGATGAGTATGGAAGGCATGCCAAACATCGCCAGTTCGCTCAGGCTCGAGGCTCCTGCCCGGGATACGACGAGATCGGCGGCGGAATAAGCCTCCTCCATCCGGTGGTGGAACGGCGCGACATAATGCGGAATCTGGTCGCGCTGGTAGTTTGCCGCCGCAAGACGGTCGTCATTTTTCCCGGTGAGATGGATGATTTGAAGATTCCCGGCCTGCAGGAGGGGCGCCGATTTGAAGAGGAGTTGGTTGATCCCGCTCGCACCCTGGCTGCCTCCGGTGACAAGCAGCGTGGTCCGGGAAGGATCGAGGTTGAAATGCTTCAACGCCTCCTCCCGAGGGAGTGGACGGCCGAGGTTTTTACGAACGGGAGTGCCAGTAACGACACAGGAGGAGCCGCTGAAAAACGGACGGCAATCCTCGAAGCCCAGCAGGACTCTCGTGGCAAATTTGGCGGCGAGCTTGTTGGCACGACCAGGAACGGCATTCGACTCGTGAATAAAGCAGGGAAGTCCAGCCAGCCTGGCGGCTAGAATCGGGGCCGTTGATGTGAACCCCCCCATGCCCAGCACGACAGAGGGGCGGTTTTTTCGATAGACAGATCGGCAGTGGCGGTAACTTTCCCAAAACCTCCGGAGAAAACCGACAAAAGCAGGTGAAAGGACCATAGACGGCATGCCGACCGACGGGAGTTTTTCGGAACGGAACTCCGGGTGCGCCTGCAGAGCGGTGGCGTCGATTTCCTTCTCGGAAACAAAAAGCAAGATTTCGTGGCCTCTGGTGTGAAGAGTCTCCGCAACAGCCAGACCGGGGAAGAGGTGCCCACCGGTTCCGCCGCAAGCGATGATGGCTTTGAATGGTTTCATACCCGGGGTTCGATGTGCGGCCGCAGAAGAACCGGCGCAAAGCGTGAGACCAGCGGTTGGCCCTGGCGGTGGATGTTGACGAGAAGACCGATCAGGAACAGGCAAACCACAAGGTTTGAACCGCCGTAGCTGATAAAGGGAAGCGGCATACCTTTGTTTGGAAGAAGCGAGGTTGTGACGCCAAGATTTACGATGCTTTGGATCGTGATGAGCATCGTGCAACCGAATCCGAGCAACATACCGAAGCGGTCCCGGGCATTCGCAGAAATGAGGGCTCCGCACAGGAGGATCACGAGAAAGGCGAAAACCGTGAGCGCGGTCGCCTTCAATCCCAATTCCTCCCCGATCATAGGAAAAATGAAGTCGGTGTGGGCATACGGGAGGTAGTGCATTTTCTGGCGACCCTCGCCGAGCCCGAGACCATCGAAACCGCCGGATCCGAAAGCGATGAGACCCTGCCATTGCTGGAGGCCTTCACAGAGTCGGTATTTTTCGGGATCCATGAATGCAAGCAGGCGCTGAACACGCTCCGGAACGGCGAGCGCGACCAGAAAAATGGATGCAAATGCCAACGGAGTGAGAACGGCGAGCCAGCGGAGCGCGGCACCGGCCACGAACATGACTGCGAGGGCCGAGGCCCCGATGAGGGCGGTATTCCCGATATCGACCTCCAGCACGATCAGTAACATCGGAATCGCGAGAATCGAGAGCGGAAGGGCGAGCCCGTTTTTAACTTTTTCAAAAGTGATATCCTCCCGGGAAAACCACCATGCGATGAAAAAGATCGAGCTGATCTTTGCAAATTCGCTGGGCTGGAGCGTACCGAAGCCGAGGTTGATCCACCGCGAAGAGCCGTTGATGCGCTGCCCGATCGGGGGAATGAAGCAAAGAACCAAAAGCACCGCACTGCCGACGAACAAGACCAACCACCACCTGCGCCAGAAATGATAGTCCACACTCGCCGCAAACAAGGCGGCCGCGACTCCCACCACCAGCCAAAATCCCTGCCGCTTCACAAAAAGATACATGTCGCCATGGCTGTCCCGCGCATAGGCCCCCGTGCTGAAAAGCATCACGAGTCCCAGCGCGATCAATCCCGCAACGGCGAACATCAGGATGGTGATGACATTTTTTTGCATGGCCGGGTGCTTGGATTTACTGGCAACTCGATCTCAGGGAATGGCGAGTTTTTGCCCGATCTTCAACTTCCGGGGATCGTCGATATTGTTGGCTTTCATCAACGCCTCCTGGGTGACTTTGAATTTCTTCGCGATCGAATACGGGTTGTCGCCTTTCGCCACGACATAGGACTGGCCTCCAGCGGAGGATTTATCTGTAGCCGGTGCGGCAGGCGCTGGAGCCGGCGGTGCCTCGGGAGCGGTTTTTGCAACCACGGGTTGAACGGGTGCGGGTTTGGCTACGATTGAGGGTGTGGCCTGTGATGCGGGAACCGGCGCGGAATTGGCCGAGGGTGTAGCCGATACTTTTCCGACGACAAGAACCTGACCCGTCCGGATGATCGAAGTGCTCGAGAGGTTGTTGGCTTTTTCCAGCGCCTCGATGCTTGTTTTGAATTTTGAGGCGATTTTTTTGAGCGTGTCGCCCGCCACCACCGTGTAGGTCTGCACAGTGGCCTCGACGGGTTTGACGACAGATGCGGCAGGCTTGGCTTCTGCCATGGGTTCGGGAGCTTTTTCCGCAATCACCGGAGCGGACTCCTTCTTTGCGGCAATCGGTTTCGCGGAGCTTTCCTTCAGTTTGTTGAATCCGTAGATGCCGGCTACCGCTACGACATGAAGGACAAGAACAACGATGAACGCTTGGGAGAGCTTCATGCTTGGCTCAGCCTCGGATTCATATTCCTCGATTTCATCTCGGCTCGATGCCGCGCGGGCGTGGAGTCTTTTGCGTGGAACCAAACGGCGGTTTGGAAGCTGTGGAGCGGGTTTGTTTTTTTTGAACAGCATGGTGGTTTTCAGGGTGTGGTGGTTTGGAGTTGTTGGACGAATGTTTTGAACTGGTTTCCGCGCTCGCCGTAGTTGCGGAACATGTCGAACGAGGAGGTTCCTGGGGAAAAGAGGGCTGTGTCACCGGGTCGGGCGATCTTTCGAGCAAGTGCCACGGCGTCTTCGAGCGTGTCCACGCAGTGGCATTCGGTTTTTTCCCAAGACCGGGCAATGCGATGGCGCATTTCGCCGATCAAGACGGCGGCGCGGGCGCGGAGATGGATTTGTTCCGCAATGTCGTCGAACTCGAATCCCTTGTCCTTGCCACCGGCGATCAGAACAACCGGCCCGTCGGCCGAGCGCAGCGCTTGCGCCATGGCATCTAGATTTGTGGCCTTCGAGTCGTTGACCCAGCGGACGCCATCGAGTTCCCGAACAAACTCGCAGCGGTGCGCCGGCGGTGCGTAGTCCGAGATTGCCGCTGCCAAGTTATCTATATCCATTCCCACGGCATACCCTATGCCGAGCGCGGCCATGATGTTTTCGGCGTTGTGCGGCCCGGGCAGACGGGTTGAGGATTGCTCAAGGATTTTCCTCGAGCGGAAATAAATCGCCGAGTTGCGAAACGTGAAGTCGGCCTTGTTTGTGGAGGCGCTGAAGGTGATCGTTTGGGCCTTAAGTGGGGGCAGGTCGTTGACGGCGTTCACCACCGCGAAATCCTCGGAGCTCTGATTCTCGAAAATACGAAGTTTGGCTGCCCGATATTCTTCGATCCCGGGATAGCGGTCGAGGTGGTTTGCACTCAGATTCAGCCATGCCGCGACCTTGGGTCGGAAACTCTTGATCGTTTCGAGTTGGAAGGAACTCACCTCAAGGACCATCACATCCATCACGCGGCTTTGCCTGACGGCGGTCGCGAAGGGCAGTCCGATGTTGCCGCTCGCCATGGTGCGCAGTCCGCAACCTTGGAGGATTCGCGTCGTGAGTTCGGTGGTCGTTGTTTTTCCGTTCGTCCCTGTGATGGCCACGACCGGACAGGCGCATTCCTCAAAGGCCAACTCGAGTTCGCCCACGACCGGAATGTTTTTCGCAACCACATTCCGGACAAGAGGAACACCAGGGTCGATTCCTGGACTGAGAACCGCGAGATCGTAGAATTCGGAATCCCACTCGGCCTCAGTCCCCAGCAAAACCCGGACTCCCCGAGCGCGCAGAGCCTCGGCCTTTTCGCGGATGGCCGGAGAGTCGGAGGACTCGCAAACCGTCACGACGGCGCCATGGTCGATCAAAAGCTTGGCCGCAGCATCGCCGCTGTGGCCTAGCCCGAGAACAACCGTTTTTTTGCCGCCGTGGTTCATGTCAACGCAGTTTCAAAGTGGCCAAGCCGAGCAGCGCGAAGAACACGGAGAGAATCCAGAAGCGGACGATGACCGTGTTTTCCTTCCAACCGCTCAGCTCGAAGTGGTGATGGATGGGAGACATCTTGAAAATCCGGCGTCCGGTGGTTTTGAAACTCGCCACTTGGAGAATCACCGACATCGCCTCGATGACAAAAACGCCACCGACAATCACAAGAAGAAGTTCCTGTTTGCAGCAAATCGCGACGGCTCCGAGCATCCCGCCGATGGCGAGCGAACCTGTGTCTCCCATGAACACCCGGGCAGGGTAGGCATTCCACCAGAGGAACCCGAGGCATGCCCCCAGAAGGGCGATGCAGAGCACTGTGAGCTCGCCGGAGAATTGAACAAACGGCACCTGCAAGTAGGTCGCGGCTTTGAAGTTGCCCGCCACATAGGCGAGGACGGCGTAGGTCGCGGCCACCGTCGCGGTGCAACCCGTCGCGAGACCGTCCAAGCCGTCGGTAAGATTCACCGCGTTTGAAGTGCCGACAATCACCAGCAGGTAGAAAATAAAAGTGAACGCCCCCATTCCCAACACGAGAGGATCTTTGAGGAACGGGATGTAGAGCTGCTGCGCGGTGGCGGAGAGTTGCGGATTGAGCAGGAAAAAGAGGGTGAAGACGCCCGCGAGCGCACATTGCAGGGCAAATTTCAGCCGACTGCTGATGCCATCGGAGTTTTTCTTCGAGACCTTGAGCCAATCGTCGTAGAGCCCAATGCCACCTAGGAAAAGCGTGCTGAAAAGAACGAGCCAAACAAACGGGTTCTCCGGCTTAGCCCAGAGCAGGGTGGAAATCACAATCGAGCCAATGAGCAGGATGCCGCCCATCGTCGGAGTTCCTTTTTTCGCACCGTGGAGTTCGTAGAGTTTGTGGACCTCGGCTGCGGTGCGGATGGGCTGGCCGAACTTGAGCGAGATCAATTTCCGGATGACGAAATTTCCAAAGAGCAGCGACAGAAGAAAAGCCGTCACCCCGGCACAGATGGCCCGGAAAGTAATGTAGGAAAAAACATTCAGCGCCTTGAAAAGGTCGCTGGTCCAACCGCGGGCCACAGCCCAGTCGCCGAGTTCAGAGAGGTAGTAGAGCATTAGTTCCGGAGATGTTCGAAGAGGGTTTCCATGCGGGCGGAGCGACTGCCCTTCACAAGGACGAGATCCCCGGGTCGCGCGAGTTGTGAAAGCATTCTGGCGGCGGCGGCCGTGTCCTCGACCTCGTGAATGCGTCCGAGTCCCGATTCCCGCGCTGCGGCGGAGATCGAGGAGGCATCCGCTCCGACAGTGAAAAGAATATCGGCCCAGCGCGCGGCGGCTTGCCCCACGCGGCGGTAGCCTTCACCGGCGTGCTCGCCGAGTTCCCCCATTTTTCCCAGAACGGCGATGCGGCGCCCGCTTCCTGGAACGAGGCGAAGGGTGCTCAATGCCGCCTCCATGGATTCGGGATTCGCATTGTAGCTGTCGTCGAGATAGGTGACGCCAGCGATGGTTTTTTGTTCTAGCCGACCCCCGACGAGGCGCGCCTTGGCAAGTCCCTTGACCCCCTTTTCGAGGGGAACCCCCATCTCCAATCCAGCGGCCAGCGCGAGAAGTGCGTTTTGAACCATGTGGGTTCCGTGAACCCCGATGGAGGCGGAAATTTTCGCGCCATCGCGAATGACGGTGAAATTCGTTCCTTCAGACGTGGATTGAATATCCGTCGCCACGAGGTCGCCTTTGGCCACTCCTGTCCGAACCACCTTGGCGCAACAGCGCGCGGCGATTGCATCGGTTTTGTCATCCTCGGCAGGAAGAACAACGGCTCCACCGGCGGGCACGGCCTCGGCAAGCATGCCTTTTTCCAACGCGATCGCGTCGCGCGTTTTCATGTATTCGATGTGCGCGGTGCCGATATTGGTAATGATCGCACAAGCAGGCTGGATCATTTTAGCCAGGGGAGCGATTTCACCTGGATGGTTCATTCCGACTTCCCAGACGGCTGCTTCGGCTTCAGAACCCGCCGAGAGGATCGAAAGCGGAACGCCGATGTGGTTGTTCAGATTTCCCTCGGTTTTGACGACGCGGTATTTCGAGCCAAGAACGGCGGCAGCGAATTCCTTGGTGCTCGTTTTGCCACTGCTGCCGGTGATTCCAAGCACGCGGAGCTTCAAGCGGGAACGCCATGCGGCGGCCAGGCTGGCGAGGGCTTCCAGGCTGTCTTTTGCCAGAATTACCGGGTGGGTGGCGGCGAGTTTTTCTGCGATCGTCGGCGAGTCGAGCAAAGCGGCGGCCGCGCCAAGTTCAAATGCATGCGAAGCAAACTCGTTTCCGTCGAATGTTTCACCGCGAATGCCGATGTAGAGGTCGCCGGGCTTGATGGTTCGGGTGTCCTTGTTGAAACGCGAAACCATGGCGCTTGTATCCGGCCCTATCAGAGCGGCTCCAGCCATGGCCGCAATTTCCCGCAGCGGTAAAGGGTCCATCAGGCGTCGCCTCCTTTCTTGTCAGAGATGGCACGGGCTGCAACGGCAACATCGTCGAAGGGAACCTTTCGGTCTGCGAATTCCTGCGTCTTTTCGTGTCCCTTGCCCGCAATCAAAACAATGTCCCCCGGGCCGGCCAACTCCACCGCCCGGCGGATGGCCTGCTCGCGATCCACGATTTTTTCGTGGGTTCGGCGAGCAAGGCCCTTCTCCATTTCATTCAAAATCGCCTCCGGATCCTCGCTACGGGGATTGTCCGATGTCAGAATGAGATGGTCGGCCAAAACCTCGCCGGCATTAGCCATCAAGGGACGCTTCGCACGGTCTCGATCGCCTCCGCACCCGAAGACGGCGATCAATCTCGCCGGACCGGCATCGCGGAGGGTCTGGAGGACATTTCTCAAGGCGTCATCGGTGTGAGCGTAATCCACAAAAACCTGGAAATTGCGGCGCGACGGGACGCGTTCGACTCGACCAGGAACCTGGGGTGCATCGGCAAGGGCGTCGATCGCACGGCGGAGTTCGACACCGCAGGTCATCGCGGCCGCGAGGGCTCCGAGGACATTGTAGACATTGAATAGACCGATGAGCGGTGTGCGGACGAGGTAACTCTTGCCCCGCGCCTCGAGGGCGAATCGCGTGCCATGCAAATCCTGGCGGATCGAACTTGCCCGGAATTCCGCATGGACATTCTGCCCGAATGTGACGGTTTTGATTTTTTTGGAAATGCGGTCGATGAGGCGTTGGCCGAAGCGGTCGTCGGAATTCACCACCGCGCGCGCCTTTTTGGTTTTCTGCTCCGCAAGGGCCTCAAACCATTTCGCCTTCGCCTCGAAGTAGGCGTCCATGGAACCGTGGTAGTCCAGATGGTCCTGAGTGAGATTGGTGAAAATACCTGCGTCGAATTCAACGCCCCGCACCCGGTGTTGAACCACCGCGTGGCTTGAAACCTCCATGGCGACCGAGCGTCCCCCCTTGTCGCGAATTTCGGCGAGGATTTGCTGGAGGTCGATCGACTCGGGAGTGGTGTGCGGGGCGGGACGCTCCTCACCGGCCACGACATATTTCACAGTTCCAATCAAACCGGGGCGCTGGCCCGCCGCGTCGAAAATGTGCTTCACCAGATACGCGCTCGTGGTTTTGCCATTGGTTCCGGTGACGCCCACGCATTTGAGGTCCCGGTCGGGATGGTCGTAAAATTCCGCCGCGATATCGGCCATGGCGGCGCGGGCCTTCTCGACAACAACGACTGGGCAATCCGAGCCGGGATCCGCATTTTCAGCGACCACAGCGGACGCTCCGCGCTCCACAGCTTGAGCAACGAATTTCGCGCCGTCGGATTTCGCACCGGGCAGTGCGAAAAAAAGGCACCCCGGCTTCGCCAGACGGGAGTCTTGGCAAAGCGAGGAAATATCGGGGTCGGCCAAGCCGGGGGCTATTCCCGAGGCTTGGAGAAGGGCACGGAGTCGCATGGGATCAGCGCGTGGCCTCCTGGGCATCGAGCGATGCGGTGACTGGGTCGGGTTGCAGGGCGATGGCCGGTTCGGTCGGCACAAGATCGAGGTGACGGGCGGAGCGCTCTGCGATGCGTGAGAAAATCGGCGCGGCGACGAGACCGCCGTAGTTGAGACCCGAGGAAACTTGGGCGTCATCCACCATCACAAGACAAACAAACCTTGGATCCTCGGCGGGCATGTAACCCACAAACGAAACGACATATTTTCCCGGCGCGTAGCCGCCCTTGTCGCTGACTTTTTGAGCTGTTCCGGTTTTGCCGGCGACATTGAATCCATTGACCCGCGCGAATGTCGCAGTGCCGCCGGGCTGTGTGACCGCCGCGAGGGCGTTGCTGATGAAGTGCGCTGTTTTTTCAGGAACGACCTCGCGGACGACCTTGGGCTGGTGGCGGTCAATACCGCCCGCCTGATCCTCGACTGACTTCACAATTTGGGGCGCCATGAGTTTTCCGCCGTTGGCGATGACCGACATTCCCATGGTAATCTGAAGCGGAGTGACAGCCACGGAATGGCCCATCGGCATGCGGGTGATGGTGAGTTTGTCCCAGCGGGACGGCGGGTGGACGAGTCCCGGAATTTCCCCGGGAAGCTCGATACCGAGGCGGTCCCCGAACCCGAAGCGTTTGACATACTCGTGGAATTTTTCGCCACCCATCATCATCGCCATTTTCGCGCACCCGATGTTCGAGGATTTCACCAGAATCTCGTGCACGCTCATGTGTCCGTAGCCGTGGTGGTCCTTGAGAGTCCGGCCACCATAAAAATACCGGCCGTTCTCGCAGAAGATGGATGATGTTTCATCCACCTTACCCTCGTTCAAAGCACCTGCGGCAACGACAATCTTGAAAGTCGATCCCGGCTCGACCATGTCGATGATCGATCGGTTTTTCATCGTCTCGGGATCGGATTTTCCGGGGGTGTTGGGATCGAAACAGGGGCGGCTGGCCATCGCGAGGATTTCGCCCGTTTTAGGATCCACCATAATGGCGTTGACGGTATTCGGCTTGAGGTCGCGGTAGGTCGCGTCGATCTCCTCCTCGAGGATTGCCTGGAGACCCATGTCGATTGTGAGGCGGATGTTTTTGCCGTGCTGCGGCTCCTGCTCCTGGCCCCGGTAGAGAACAATCTCGCGGCCGGTGCGGTCGCGCTCGGTGAAACGAAAACCATCCTCGCCGGCGAGCGCCTTTTCCATCGTCCGTTCGATCCCTTGAACACCCTTGCGCTCGTGGTTCAGGTATCCGAGGACATGGCCGAGCATCGGGCCATTTGGATAAGAGCGAATCGAATCCACCTCGGTGTAAACTCCGCGCAGATTGCGATCCCGCATTTCGGCTTGGAGTTTGAGGACTGTTGCGTCCGGCACTTTGCGTTTGAGGACAAGGTATTTGCCGCCCGTAGCGATTTTTTGCGCTACCTCCTCGCGCTTGAGTTCGAGAAACCGGGCGACGAGATCGGACACCTGCTCGGCATCCTTGATGTGCGAGGCATCGGCGAAGACCGTGTGCACCGGCAAGTTGACGGCAAGCTTGTCGCCATTCCGGTCCAGAATCAAACCGCGCTTGGCGGGAATCACCTGGCGGACGGTGTTTTTTTCTGCCGCGATGCGCGAGTATTCCTCGTGCTTTCCGACATGCAGATCAACGAGACGCGAGGAGACGATGGTGAATACCAAGGCACCCGCACCGCAGGCCCAGGCGATTCGCATCCTCTCCGGTTTCCTCACTGGGCGGACTCCGAGTTGAAGGCTGTGCGCATCACACCGTCCTCCGAGGCCGTGGAGGGAGGGGTGAGCCGGGCGATTTTATCGCCGCTGATCGCCACCACATTGATGAATTTCTGGGCGACGCGCTTTTGAAGCATCGGGCGGGAGGAGAGTTCCGTCACAGTGGCGATGAGCACCTCGTTGCGGGAATGGACATCGCGGATTTGGCGTTCGGTCTTTCGAATTTGATCGGCGAGAACGAACTGCTGGTTTTTCAAATAAACATAAGCGAGTCCCAACGCGCCAATGAGAAAGGTCAGTGCGACGAACTTCGCAACCTTCGCAGCTTGGACGGGATTCGAGGTTTGAAGAGATTGGGGTTGGATTGTCAGGTTCATAGGAGGCCTTTCAGAGTTTTTCCACGACGCGCAGTTTGGCGCTGCGGGCCCTGGGGTTTTGCTGCGTTTCCCTCGCGGTCGCCGTGACGGGATGCGGGGTCAAAAGACGGAAAAGACGGTCGGGATTGCGGCGCGGTTCAGGCCACTCGGGACGGTCGAGCCACTCGCGGCTGTGCTCGCGGAAGAAGACCTTAACGATCCGGTCCTCAAGAGAATGAAAGGTGATTATGGCGAAGCGGGCACCGGGCGCTAAATGTGGCGGAATTGCCAACAAGGCCCGGCGCAGGGCTCCCAACTCATCATTCACATGCATGCGCAGAGCTTGGAAAACCCTAGTCGCCGGATGGCGCGGTCCCCGTCGCGGGATGATCTCGCAGACGGCATCGGCAAGCTGCAGCGTGGTTTCAAAGGGGCGGGTTTTACGAAGCCTGACCAAATGCGCCGCGATCTGCTTGGCGCGCTGCTCCTCGCCATATTCGAAAAAAATCTTAGCCAGCTCGGAGGCCTCCATGGTGTTCACCACCTCGGCAGCCGTTTGCCTGATTCCGGGTCCCATTCGCATATCGAGCGGGCCTTCCCGCTGGAACGAAAACCCCCTCTCGGCAGCATCCAGGTGACGGGACGAGACCCCGAGGTCCAGCAACGCGCCGTTGAAGTGACGCGTTTCACCAATTCCCTCAAGCGCCTCATCGACATTCTGGAAATTTGTTTCGACCCAGCGAACGCGGCGCCCCAAATCCCCCAACTGCCGCCGGCACTCGGTCAACGCCTCGGGGTCCTGGTCGAACGCCACAACCTCCGCTCCAGCCTGAAGCATCATCCCCGTGTGCCCTCCCCCGCCGGCCGTGCCATCAAGAAACAATCCACCCGGACCGGGTTGCAAAAAGGCCATCACTTGCTGGCCCATCACCGGCACATGGTAAACGGAGTCTTTATCGAGTTCTTCCACGCTGATTCCTAAAAATTGGTCGCAATCTAGATTCTTCATGGTTTTTCAATCCCCGGAATCCCGCCCGCCCGCCGCCGACCCGCTTTTCCGGGCCACGCATCACGGCGTGTGGCGTCAGGATTTTCAGCCCTCCCCCGTGCTCATGGTTATTGGTTCAAGGTTCATAAAAATTCGTTACAGGCCGATCTCGACCGCCACGCGCTGGTAGATGCCGGTGTTCGCGCTGACATCCGCCTCGTGGCGCTGTTTCGACCAAATTTCAAAGCGCCGACCCGCCCCCACGATCACGATCTCGGCTTTGAGGTCCGCTGCAGCCGCATGGTTTTCGGGAATAAGGATGCGCCCCTGCTTGTCGGTGGTGACCTTGTGCGCCTCGCTGAAAAACCTCCGGATCGCCTGGCGTTTCTCTTGGGCTGTCGCCCCGGAAGCCATGATGCGTTGCTCCGTCGAGTGGAATTCCTCCGGTGGCATCACCATCAGGTAGCCATCCTGCGGGTGTGGAATCACATAAAAATCCGACTCCGATCCCTTGATCCAAGCCGACGGAACGGCCGCGCGGTTTTTCGCGTCGATCGCCCGATCGTAAGTGCCCGAGTAGAAGGGCACATCTGGAGGTTCGATTGGCATCAGGTCTTTGGGATCATTAAACAATATTCACCACTGCTCCCCACAATTACCCACCTTACTCCACGAAGGCAATGAGTTTTTTTTGAAAAAAATCAGCCTCAAAAACGTCTCCGGACGATATGTTGGACGGAGTGATTTCAGCCCATCACAGCAGGATCGAATCCGGCCTCCCGGAAATTTCGGCTTGCCGCGCGGAAGCTGGAAAATAGGGTGTCCGGCATGTCCACAACACTCAGCCCCGTGGCTTACGACGGGAAGATCGAGGGCAATGTCATCTTCACGCAACTCGATGCCGCCATCAACTGGATGCGCAGCAATTCGCTTTGGCCGATGCCCATGGGTCTTGCATGCTGTGCCATCGAACTCATGGCCGCCTCGTCCTCGCGGTTCGACATTTCCCGCTTTGGCGCGGAGGTCATGCGGTTCTCGCCTCGCCAGGCCGATGTGATGATCGTTGCCGGCACCGTGACTTATAAAATGGCACTCGCCGTGAAGCGCATTTGGGATCAAATGCCCGAGCCGAAATGGTGCATCGCCATGGGGGCCTGCGCGTCCTCGGGCGGCATGTATCGGAGTTACGCGGTCCTTCAAGGAATCGACCACCTCATCCCAGTCGATGTCTATGTTTCCGGTTGCCCACCCCGCCCCGAGGCGCTTCTCGACGGCCTCATGCGACTCCAGAAAAAAATCATGGGCGAGCACGCCTTGGCCGACCAGAAAAAGGAACTTCTCGAAAACCTATGACCTGCGAAGACGCCGTTAAAAAGCTCCGCGAGGCTTTTCCCGACTCGATCCACGAGGAAATCCAATTCCGCGGGGAGACCACCCTCCGCATCGCGAAATCCTCCCTCCGTGACATCTGCCTGCACACCCGCGACCGCATGGGATTTGATTATCTCGTCGATGTCTCGAGCGTCGACCACTTCGGCCAGGAGCCGCGCTACGAGATGGTCTACGAGCTTTACACGCTACGAGATGAAATCCACCTACGGCTCAAAACCGAGGTCAGCGAGGACGACAACACCGTGCCTACGGTTTCTGACATCTGGCCCACCGCCGATTGGCATGAGCGTGAGGTTTACGATCTCATGGGAATCCGTTTCGAGAACCATCCGGACCTCCGCCGCATTCTGATGTGGGACGGCTATCCCTACCACCCGTTAAGGAAGGATTTCCCGCTCCAAGGCAAGACGACAGACCTTCCTGGAGTGGCTTTCAGCGAGCCCGCGCCACTGGCCGGCGGGCCGTTTGTCACGGTGCCGACCGATGGAACCACCCAAGTTCGCGAACCCCGGGCGCGCCACGCCGGCGAGATGCCTCCGTCCGATAAATTCATCGCCGAGCCTTGATCGCCGACCAGAAGGCGCTCGAGGAGCTGGTCGATGAACTCCGCAGCCAACAGCGCATCGCCATCGACACCGAGGCGGACAGTCTCCACTGCTACTTTGAAAAAGTCTGTCTGATCCAGATCAGCAGCGGCCCCGGGCACTGGCTCGTCGATCCTTTGGCGAAACTTGAACTCCAACCGCTCCTCGATGTCGTCTGCTCGCGGCGCTTGGTTTTCCACGGCGCGGACTACGATTTGCGCCTCCTTCGCCGCATCGGGAATTTCGAGCCGGTTGATCTTTTCGACACGATGATCGCCGCCAGGCTCGCTGGAAAGTCCGGCCTCGGCCTCGCCGCGCTGGTGAAGGAGTTTTTCGGCATCGAGCTTTCCAAAGCCTCGCAGAAAGCCAATTGGGCGATCCGCCCGCTTCCGCCCGAGATGGTTGCTTATGCGCACAACGATACGCGCTACCTCTTTGAAATTTCCGACCGCCTCGAGGCCGACCTCCAAAGGCTCGGACGCCTGGAATGGTTCACCGAATCCCGTGATCGCATGATCGCCTCCGCCCGAGAAGTGAGGGAGCGCGATGACAACACCGTCTGGCGCATCAGCGGCTCCTCGGCCCTCTCGCCACGCGCCCAAGCGGTACTGCGTGTGCTTTGGTTCTGGCGAGATTCCGAGGCCCGCGCGTGGGACCGCCCGCCGTTCCATGTGATCGGCAATGACGACATGCTGCGCGCCTCAGAACAAATCGCCTCGGGAGGAAAATTTACCGCGCCGCGAATGAACGGACGCCGCCGCAAGAGCTTCGAGGTCGTGCTCGCCCTGGCCCTTCAAATTCCGGAATCCGAGTGGCCGAAAATCGAAAAAGTCCGGCGCAAGCGGGTTTCGAAGGAACAGGTCGAACGCTGCGATCAGCTCAGAAAAATCCGTGACCGCGTGGCGGGTGAACTCGGGCTCGATCCCTCGATCATTGCTCCCCGGGCCGCTCTGGAAGCCACGGCGGCGGACATCTCTTCGAATGTTCTGATGAGTTGGCAGCGCCGCCTTCTGGAGCTCCCAGCGGCCTGACCCTGCCATGCCGGACCTTGTCGATCTTGCGCTGGCTGAGGACATCGGCTCCGGTGACATCACAGCCAATTTTTTCACCAACCCCGGGTCAACCGCCCGCGCAAAAATCACAGCCCGCCAAAGCGGGTGCCTCGCCGGCATCGAACTCGCCGGGGATGTTTTCCGCCGAGTGGATTCGACCCTCAAGGTGGAGATCAAAATGCAAACCGGTGCGCTGTTTCACAAACACGACACCGTTTTGGAAGTCTCGGGAAACGCCGCAGCGATCCTGACCGCCGAACGCACGGCCCTGAATTTCCTCCAGCATCTCTCCGGTGTGGCCACTCTGGCCCGGCGGTTCGCTGACGAGATTCACGGAACACGAGCCCAAATCCTCGATACGCGCAAAACCACTCCGGGTTTTCGTTTTTTGGAAAAACAAGCCGCAGCCGCCGGAGGGGTTCGCAACCACCGCATGGGCCTCCACGACATGTTTCTCGTGAAGGACAACCACCTCGCCACCGGCCTTGATCCTTCGTTGCTGCAGTCCATGATAGATCGCGCCCGCGCCGCCCATCCCGAGGCCAAACTCGAGATCGAGGCTGATACACTCGATCAGGTGAAAACATTCTACACCTTGCAAGGCGTGGATTTTCTCCTTCTCGACAATATGAGCCTCGACGATTTGCGTGAAGCGGCGCGCCTTTGCCCTCCCCACATGCAACTCGAGGCCAGCGGCGGCGTGAATCTATCGACTGTCCGGGCGATCGCTGAAACAGGAGTTCATTTCATTTCGGTCGGTGCGATCACCCACTCCGCCCCGGCGGTGGATTTCGGCCTCGACTTTCAACCCGTCGGCTAAAACCGGATTCGCCGCGATGCCTTCTGGAAAATCGAAAACTCCCGGGATCACCTTGCTGGCGGCAGCCATTGTCTTGATCCCGGCCTGCGAAAAAAAACAGTCCGCGCCGCCACCGCCACCCGCTGCTCCGTCATTTCCACGCGAAGCCCCGCCGGAGCGCATTAGCAAAAAGACACCCGAGGCGATCCTTCAAACCCTCCACCACGCCGCGCAAGAAATGGCCCTCGACGGATTCCAATTCGACAAACCGGACCTCGGTTGGCCATACGATTGCCGCGCCAGCACCTCCTCAGGCTACCTCGCCTTGCTTGCGGAAAAAGGCTATCTCGCCAAGGAAGACTTGGGACTTTTCAACGAAATCGAAATCGCCAACCTCAGCGACTCCGACCCGGGTGACTCCGCTTTTGCCGTCATTCCACACGGTAAAACCTTCCTTTTCGTTCTTAAAGACGGCCACATTTCCAACAGTCCGGAAAAACCAAAATCCTCCCGTGACCCGGCCTGGCTCCCCTAATGAACCGACTCACCTCCAACTCACTGATACTCGCTGCAGTCATTCTTCTCGCCGCCTGCGCCACGAAAAAGGAAGCGAATCCTCCCCCCCCCACGGAGGAATTGACCGCCTCGTTTGTCGATGGCCCTGCGGAAATCCTCCCTTTCCTGTCACGCGCCGGATCTTTTTTTTCCAATCTTCTTCCTTCCAAAAAAACCCGCCCCGCCGTGGCTTTGCCGGTCCAATGGGCAGGCGAAATTCGAATGGTTAATGTCGCAGAGAATTTCGTCCTACTGGAATCCACCCCGGCGGTAGCGACTGTTCCCGGCGAAAAATACACCGCGATTCGCGATAGCCGGGAAACCGGTGTCGTGCGAATGACCTCCCTGCGGAATCCCCCGTTTCTCATCGCGGATATCGTTTCGGGCGACCCCTCGCCAGGGGACAAAATCCACCTCCCCCGACCCACCGCTCCGATTCCAGCCGCCGAACCTCAACCCGCACCCATGCCCGGATTTTTGCCAAAGTTTCTTCGTGAAATTCTTCCCACACCCAAGCCAAATCAGTAGTTATTACCCAACGTCCACATGACCCGATACTTCTCCACTCTTGCCGCCATTCTCAGTACGGCATCGCTATTGATCGCCCAAGCCCCGGAGTCGGCTCCCGCGCCTGCTCCAAACGCCCCTGAAATCCCGAGCCTGCCAACCCCGCCCCCGCTTCCTCAGTTTACCCCCCTGCCTTTAACTCCCCCACCTGTCCCCGCAACGACACCAGGCGCAGCTCCAACGCCGCTCCCTGACGGTTCGATGCCGCTCCCGTTGCCTCCGATGCCTGCCGCGCCTCCCTTGCCGAACGCCCAGCAAATTTCCAGCGATCTCTCAGCCCCCTTGCCTCCGCAACAGGCTGAACCTCTCGCTCCGGGACCCGAAACCCAAATCCTGAAATCTTCCAACCGCGAGGCGATGACAAAGGAGATGGCGACCACGAACTTCTACAAGGCCCTGGATGAGTTGATCGCCAAGCAACGCAATCCCAAGGTTCCCGACTTGACGATTCAGGATGCCATCACCACGGCAATCCAAAAAAATCCTGACATCCTCGTGGCGGCGCAGGAACTAAATACCACCTCGGGCCGCTTTATCAGCATCCGCTCCCGAATCATTCCCCAAGTCACGGTCAAATCCGACTACGGCTACACGACCCGCGACTTGAATTTTGTCCAAGACCTCGGCGCCCAGAATATCAACGACGAGCAATGGGGCGTGAATATCGAGTTCTCCCAACTCATTTATGACGGCGGCGCCGTGGTTTCCGACATACGCGCCGCGATTTCCGACGAGGTCGAATCCTACTACCGCCTGCGCGGGGTCATTGACCGCGTGATCTTTGAGGTGAAAACCAATTTCTACGAGGTCCTCCTCAACCGCGCTCTCATCATCGCGAACCAGCAATCCGTCGACCTCCT
>JBMTBF010000002.1:0-26577 GCA_049429585.1 Terrimicrobiaceae bacterium
CTACGCCTACGCCTACGCCTACGCCTACGCCTACGCCTACGCCTACGCCTACGCCTACGCCGGAAGCAGCGCCAACTCCCGCCGAACCGACCCCACAGGCTGATGCAACCACCCCGGCGCCGACCGGGCCTCGCATTATGGTCAAAGGCGGCGAACTGCCCGTTACTTCCCCTCTCGGCAAACAACCCATCGCCTCTTTTGAAATCGATCGCACCGAGGTGACCTTGGGCGAATGGAAAAATGTCCAGGCCCAGGCTGAATCGCGCGGATACGACCTCGCCCAATCCGGCAGCGCTCCCGGCGACGACCACCCGGTTGCGAATGTCAGTTGGTTTGATGCGGTCAAATGGTGCAATCTCCGGAGCGAACTCGAGGGACTTCAACCCGCCTATGTGATCAACGGCGCGGTTTTCAAATCGGGCGAGGTCACCCCGTCCCTCGCCCCCGGAGCGAACGGATACCGCCTGCCCACCGAATCCGAGTGGGAGTGGGCCGCACGCGGCGGCGCCTCATCAAAAGGCAACAGCTACAGCGGCGCCAACGATCCCGACTCTGTCGCCTGGTATGCCAGTAACAGCGGAAACGAAAAAACCAAACCGGTCGCAGGGAAGAAGCCGAATGAACTCGGCGTTTACGACATGAGCGGCAATGCCCGCGAGTGGGTTTGGGACGCCCATAAAACCTACCGCCGTGTCCGCGGCGGCGGTGCCAGCGATCAATCGTTCGATTGCTCGGTCTCGGTGTCGGATTTCAACTACCCGAACAGCCGCACTCCGGACACCGGCTTCCGCACGGTCAAAAATCCCGCGAACTGATCCATGGCGGGCCATAACAAATGGTCCAAGATCAAACGCCTCAAGGCGGTCTTGGACTCCAAACGCGGCAAGGTTTTTTCCCGCTACGCCAAGGAAATCGCTGTCGCCGCCCGTCTCGGAGGCGGCGATCCGGCGATGAATCCCCGGCTCCGCTCCGCCATTCTCGCGGCTCGAGCGGAGAACATGCCCAACGACAACATCGAGCGCGCCATCGGCAAGGGAACCGGCGTGGGAGGTTCCGGCGCGACCGTCGAGGAATTGGTTTACGAAGGATATGCCCCGGGCGGAGTGGCCCTTTTGATCGAAGCCGCCACGGACAATAAAAACCGCACCGCCGCCGATCTTCGGGCCATTTTCAACGATCTTGGCGGCAACCTCGCGTCCTCGGGCAGCACCGCGTATTTGTTTGAACGCATCGGCACGCTTGAAGTTCCCGCCTCTGCGAGCGAAGAGGACCGTCTCCTCGAAATCCTCCTCGAGGCCGGCGCTGGCGACTGCAACTTCCAAGAGGACAGATTTTACATCAGCACACCGCCGGAAAAACTCACTACTGTCGTCGAGGCCCTGCGCGCCGCCGGGTTTCAGCCTGGCGCTGCCAAGCTCACCTACGAACCCCGCACCACGAACAGGGTGGACGAAAAAACCACCGAGGCCGTGCAAGAGGTTTGTGATGCCCTGGAGGACCTCGACGATGTTTTGGAGGTTCACACGAACCATGAGGTTTGAGGGCGATATCGACGCCCCGTTTTCCCATCTCCTCCGATTGGCCGAGGTCGAATTGCGCTCCACGATGGATTCGCTTCCGCAGCAAATCCGACAGGCGTTGCAACCCGTGCCCGTGATTTTCGAGGATTTTCCCTCACCCGATGCCATCTCGGATGGAATCACACCCGACCAACTCGGCGTCTTTGAAGGGGGAACCACCGGAGATTCCGCTGTTCCACAACCCGCACGGATTATTCTCTGGCTCGGCAATCTTTGGGAAATGTGCGGGGCGCAGGAATCGAACTACCGCGAAGAGGTCCAAGTGACCCTTCTCCATGAATTTGGCCATTTTCTCGGTTGGGACGAAGCGGACCTTTTCGATCGCGGCTTGGAGTAAATTCAATCCCTTCCTGTCCGGGGCTCTCTCGGAGCGCTCAACCTGCCCTCTTGAAATTGAGATTGATCGACTTCGTTCCATGGAAATGGTGATTTCGTGAGTCACCTTCTCGTTACAGCAATCTCACTCACCCTGCCTGCCATGACCGCCTTTGCAAATTCCTCTCCCGCCGGATTGAAACCGATTGATACCTGGGAAAAAGTCGCCCCCGGCGTATGGCGCACATCGATTGGCGATGCGGGAAACGAGCTTTCCTACACTTCTCTTGCCGCCCGTCCGCCACTCCTGGAAGCCCTGAACGCGCTCCCGGATTCCCCCTTTCCATTCCAAGGAGAGCCCGTTTCCTCGCTTTGTAACGAAAGCCTCGTGCTGGCCCGGATACCTTGCGATGCAGACGAGTCGATCTACGGATTCGGCCTGCAACTCGACGGCATCAATAAAAGCCGACGTGTTCTTGATCTCAATGTCGACCACTGGGCCCGCGGAGGCGGTCGCACCCATGCCCCGGTGCCATTCTACATTTCCAGCAAAGGGTACGGCGTCTTTTTCAATACTGCCCGATTCATCAAAGTCCACGCCCAAGTGGGAAACCGAAAGGGCTCGCCCAACAATCCCCCGCCGGTGGACCGCAACCCACCCCCCCAAGAGCCAGCCCCCGGCCCTTGGATGGCCCAACCTCCCGCCGATGCGATCGAGGCCAACCTTCATGCCCGAGGCCTGGAGATCGTCGTTTTCAGCGGAAAAAACCTTCAGGACATCGTGTCACGCTACAATCTCTACTGCGGCGGGGGAGCCATGCCTCCTCTTTGGGGCTTGGGGTTCTGGCATCGCGTTCCGGCGAGCTTCAACGCCGCCGAATCGACCAAGGAGGTTGAGGAATTCGCCAAGTATGACATGCCGTTGGATGTTCTTGGACTCGAGCCCGGTTGGATGACTCGTTCCTATCCCTGCACCTTCGAGTGGCAACCCCACCGGTTCCCCGATCCCAAGGCATTCGCCAAAGCCATGCTCGACCGGGGCATCCGCCTCAACCTCTGGGAAAATCCCTATGTGTCACCCGATGCAAAAATCCACAAGGCCCTCGAACCCCTCTCGGGATCCCACCTTGTCTGGCTCGGCATCGTGCCTGACCTGATGCTCCCCGAAGCCCGCCAAATTCTCACCAAGCAACATGGTGAAGACCACCTCGCGATCGGGGTGAGTGGTTACAAAATCGATGAGGTGGATGGTTACGATCAATGGCTCTGGCCAGAACATGCCCAGTTTCCCTCGGGAACCTCCGGCGAATCCATGCGACAGGCCTACGGGCTTCTTTGGCAAAAGATGCTTCTGAATGATCTTTACCGTCCGGCGAACACCCGCACCTGGTCGCTTGTCCGCTCCAGCAACGGCGCAGGCTCCGGGATGCCATTCACAATCTACAGCGATTCCTACAACCACGCGGAATATATCACCGGGCTCTCGGCGGCCTCGCTGAGCGGTCTTCTTTGGAGCCCTGAGGTGCGTTCCGCAGAGTCTCCCGCGGAGTGGCTGGCCCGTCTGCAAACCGTTTGTTTTTCCCCCTTGGCCATGCTCAACGCCTGGGCTTCGGCCACCAAGCCCTGGCATTTTCCGGAGGTCACGGACCAGGTCCGGGATGTCATCCAACTCCGGATGCGGCTCCTGCCCTACCTCTACACCGCCTTCGCCGACTACAACCGCAAAGGGATCCCGCCGATCCGAGCGATGATCCTCGAGGACGATTCCATGACGGCCACCATCGAGGAAAAATCCGCCGAGTTGGATGATGTCCACAACCCCTATGCCGATGGCGGGATTCTCGTCAACGAGCAGAACGATCAGTTCATGTTCGGCCCTTCGATTCTCGTCGCCCCCTATTACGGATCGCATTCGAAAAAACGCAGCGTTCGCCTTCCGAAGGGGGATTGGTTTGATTTCCACACCGGGGAATTCGCAGGCAATGGAACCACGATCGAGGTCTCCACGCCCCACCGCACCCCGCTTTTCGTCAAGGACGGCGCGGTGATTCCCATGCTCGCCAAAGCCGCCAACAACTCCCGCGAAGCCTATGGAATGCCGCTGGAGGTGCGCCACTACGGCAAGGCTCCGGGCACTTTCGAGCTATACGAGGATGACGGCCTCTCGTTTGACTATGAAAAGGGTGCCTTCGGCCTCCGCTTGCTGACCTACGACAACGGCACGGGCAAGGAAACCATCACCAAAAAGGGCCCCGCACTTTTCGGCGAGGTCGCCTCGTGGGTGCAGATGGGAAAATAAGTCTCAGACCACTTCCTCAGGCGCACCCTCGCGGCCGCGAAGACGCATGAGGATTGGCAGGCCGGGGAACTCCCATTTGTCGCGGAGACGCGCGCAGAGGTAGTTCACATAGCTCTCGGGAACCAGCTTCGGGTCGTTCACGAACAAAACAAAAAGCGGCGGCTGAACCGGGGAGTTGGAGCTTTCCTTGGCTTGGGTGGCATAGAGGATTTTAAAGCGCCGGTTGCCACGCGTCGGCGGCGCTTGACGCTCCATGGCTGCTTTCAGGATGCGGTTCAACTCACCTGTTCCGGCCCGGCGCGTCGAGTGCTGGCGGACTTTTTCCACCATGGTGAAAAGACGACGGACATTCTCTCCGGTCAGCGCGGAAAGAATCACCACCGGAGCGTAATCCAAAAAAAACAACTCGGCGCGGATGTGTTCCGTGTGTTCGCGCAGGAGTTCGGCATCCTTTTCGCGACCTTTGGCCACAAGATCCCATTTGTTGAGAACGATGATCGCGGGCTTTTTCGCTTTTTGAATCAGACCGGCGATTTTTTTGTCCTGCGATGTCACGCCACTCGTGGCGTCAATCACCAGAATGTTGATGTCGGCGCGGCGGATCGTCAGCTCCGAGCGCATGACGCTGAAAACCTCGACCGAGGTGTTGTGCTTGGAGCGGTGCCGGATGCCGGCGGTGTCGCACAGGATGTAACTCTGCCCCTCGCGCTCGGCCAAGACATCAATGGTGTCGCGGGTGGTTCCGGCGATTTCACTCACCGTGCTCCGCTTGTCGTCGAGAATGGCATTAAGAAGCGAGGATTTGCCCACATTCGGGCGGCCGACAAGGGCGAGCTTCGGAACCCGGTCCCCGGAGTCCGAGGATTCCTCTTCATCCGGCGGAACGAGAAAATCGATGAGATCGACGAGATGAGCAATGCCTCGACCGTGGGCGGCGCTCACGGTGCAGCTGTGCTCGAAGCCAAGGCGCGCAAAATCGAAAAAGCGGGATTCGTGCCCCTCGGTGTCCACTTTGTTCACCACAAGAATCACAGGCTTCGCCGACGAGCGGATGGTGGACGCCAACTCCCCGTCGAGCGGGGTCAATCCATCGATCGAATCAACAACAAACAAAATCGCATCCGAGCTTTCCATCGCAATGAACGCGCCGTCCCGCGTGCTCTCGGCAAAGTCCGGATCTGGTTCGGAGCCGATCCCACCCGTATCCGTGATTTCGAACGGGGCGCGTCCGAGTTTGCATACCGCCCCAATGCGATCGCGGGTGACTCCCGGTTGATCGTGGACAATGGAAATCCGGCGTCCGGCGAGGCGGTTGAAAAGGGCCGATTTGCCGACATTCGGCCGGCCGATAATGGCGACATGGCGCATGGTTATTTAGCTTGGATTCGAGTGGTGACGGAGCTGGCCAAGCCCGCGGTAGAGGTAGTCGATGCCACTGACGAGCGTGAACAATCCCGCGACATAGACTGTGACGAGGTGATGGGGAATCTGGAGCATCAACCACGCGATGGCGAGCATTTGAAAGGCCGTGGCGGTTTTTCCCGTCCAACTCGGCTTCACCTCCAAATGCTGGTTGAGCAGATACATCACCCCGCAACCCCCGAGAATCACGGCATCGCGTGCGATCAGAAGAACAGGGAACCAGAGCGGGAAGGCGTGATTCCAGTTGCCGAGGCTCAGCGTGATGATGGCCGTCAGAAGAAGCCCCTTGTCGGCGATGGGGTCCAGAACCGCTCCGAGCCGACTGCGTTGATTCCAGTGCCGGGCAATGTAGCCATCGAGCCCGTCAGTAAGCGCCGCGAGAATGAAAACCCCGATCGCAGCGAGGCGCTGCCATTCCTCGGGACGGCCGAGCGATACACTTTCGCCGTAATAAATGCAAAACAGCACGAAGACAGGAATCATCAGAATCCGTAAGACCGTTAGTTGTGTCGCGAAGGTCATGTGGGCAAAAACTAACTGGGCGGCATCACCGCGTAAACTCCGCTAAATCCCTGCCTCCAGCAGAAGAGGCCGTTCCGCGGGATCGATCTCGCGCCAAGTGCCGACGGGAAGATCGCCAAGAGCGAATGAACCCATCGCCACGCGGATCAATCTCAGCGTAGGATGTCCCACGGCGGCGGTCATTCGCCGGACTTGGCGGTTGCGCCCCTCACGGAGGCGCAGTTCGATCCAAAAATCCTGCACGGTTTTTCGCACGCGGACCGGGGGATTTCGCGGAGCGATGAATGGCTGCGGAGCGCAAAGGAAGGCATCGACCGGGAGGGTGGGTTTCCCATCAAGCAACAACCCAGTGCGCAAACGCCGAAACGCCTCCTCATCCGGCAGACGCTCGACCAGGGCGAGGTAGGTTTTGGCCACATGGTTGGCAGGATCGAGGAGTCGGTTGTTCCATTGAGGCTCATCGGACAACAGAAGCAAGCCCTCGGAGTCGGCGTCGAGACGGCCGATCGGATAAACATTTCGGGGAAACGCGAAGTCCGCCAGCGGGCGATTTGGACTTCCATCCGGCGTGAATCGGGAGAGGACGCCGTAGGGCTTGTGGAACGCGAGGATCAAAGAACCTTCAAGCGCGTCAGGTCTTGGGAATCCACCACGCCGATCGGATGCTTGTTTTCATCGAGCACCACAAGATCGTCGATCCGGTGCTTCTCGAGGATTTGAAGAACCTCGGCGGCCAGCCTGTCTCCTTGGATCGTGATCGGCCGGAGCGTCATGAAGTCGCCAACCGGACGCGTCCCAATGTGGGGATCCTCGGGAAAGTGACGGGCGAAATCGCCATGGGTGAAAATACCGGCGAGCGAGCCGTCCTCATGAACAACGACAGCGGCTCCGGCACGATGCGCGGTCATGGCCTGAATCGCCTCCAGCACGGAGGCGGAAGGGGGAATGATCGCGAGTTCGGCGACGGGGCGCATGATCTGGCGGACCTTGAGAAGTAGAGACCGGCCGAGACTTCCGCCGGGGTGGAACTTGGCGAAATCCTCTTTTTGGAATCCCCGGGCTTCGAGGAGCACCATCGCCAGAGCGTCGCCCAAAACGAGCATCGCGGTCGTGCTCGAAGTCGGTGCGAGATTCAGCGGGCAGGCCTCCTGGGTCACGGAAACATCGAGAACCACTGCCGCAGATTTCGCCAAGGTGGAATCGATGTTTCCCGTCATCGCGATCACAGGAAGTCCGAGGCGGACGATGGCTGGCAGGATGGAAAGAAGTTCCTGGGTTTCGCCGCTGGAGCTGATCGCCAAAACAACATCGCCCTCGGCGACGATACCGAGGTCGCCATGCAGAGCGTTGAGGGAATTGAGCACGACAGCGGTCGATCCGGTGCTCGTCAGCGTGGCGGCGATTTTGTCGCCGATGTGGCCGGATTTGCCGACACCGAGGACCACGACCTTGTTGCGTCGCTCAACCGCTGACTTGATAAGATCGACAGCTTCTATGAAACGGTCGTCCAACCGGGCGGCGACGGCGGAGACTTCGGAGATTTCGGTTTCAAAGACGCGACGGGCGCGTTCCAGATAATCCATGGGGTCAATCATGGGCCATGGGTTGCAAAACGCGCAAGGATGGAGACGCTCCGCCTACCAACCGCGTTGCTCCACGGCATCCATGTGGAGCGTGATGGGATCCCGACGCGGAGGAACGGGGTCTGGCCGGGTCTCCTCGGCAAAGGAGTTTTTGGACTCGTCAACCTGCGTGGCTTCAAACCAATTCAAATAATCCGAGATCGCCTTGTGGCGGTCGACGAGAAGAGCTCGGATTTTTTCAATCTCCTCGATGCGGTGGTCGACCTTGGACTTGGGTTTGACGGCGAGGAGCATCGCGATGTTCCGGTATTCCTCGACGATCGGGCGCAGCAGCGGATGGGCGCGGAACTCGAGATTAAGGAGCTCGGCGGAGCGTTGACGCATGAGAAATTCGCCCCCCCGGTTGCGGGCGGCGAACGGCAGAGCCGAGGGACCCCTGACAGGAGGGGAGTTTTTCCTTTTCGGGTCGGCGGCAACTTCGATGGCAAGAATCCCTGCGAGCTCCTCGTTGGTTTTTTGAACGGTGAGCGATGCCAGTTGAGAAGGCCTCGAACTTCTCGCTAGAGAGAGGGTCCAGATTTTGGTCAAACCGGCGAGGTCCGTTGCGGCATCTGGAAACGCCTGCAAAAGCATTTGCGGATCGGTGTCGGCGCAATCCGGGGATTCCAGAAATTTCTGGAAACGGCTTTTCGAGTTTTTGGCATCGGCAAAAACCTTCAACAGGGCGAGCGATTGGGCGCGAAAAAGGAGAAGCGTGGTCGCATCGAGGCGTTCCACCTTCTGCTTGAGGAAATCGCCCAAGGCGGGCGGACGGTCGCTTTGAATCAAAGCCGCGTGGACCCCGTCGGGGATGGTTCCCTCTTTGCGGCGGATTTGTTCTCCGATCCCCTCGACCAACCAATCCGGGGGAAGCGCATAGGATTTTCCAGCCTTGGGTGGGTTTCTACGATGCATGGATCGAAGGGTCAGGGCGCGAATGACCTCGGTTTCAAATTGCCCCGGACGCATGGCCCATTCCTCGAGGAGGTCGATCTGAACCTTCAAGCCCCCCTCCTCGATTTCAAACAAACTGCACTGGGAGCCATTCGCCCCTGGGGGTTTTGCGGATCGGGATTTGTCCACCACGACGATCGGCGAGGCGCTGGTCATTTTCTCGCCTGTGATTTTCTCCCACTCCGAGGAGGCGGTTTGCGCAAGGCGTGCGAGACGGGAGCTTGTGGCCCGGTCCGGCGAATAGATGACAAAACCTTTCGTCTCGAGTGGCCGTCCGAGCGGGAGTTGGGCCAAAAGGACCGGCGCCGTGATCGCCAGGCAGCAGGTCAGCGCGAGGAATTTTCGGGCCATCTCACAACAATCCGCCCGGATGTGACCTCAACGGATTTCGCACCTTGGAAATGCGAAAGGAAATTTTCCAGGGAAACGAAGCAGGGACTCCACAAGGGTAGCAGATAGGTGGCAAGCGGATCCGGAACCGGCAATCGACCAAGCGAGGCATCAACAACGCGCACACCCATTTCTCCATTCGCGTAAACAGGAGACAGCGAGACACGGAGAAAAATGCTCCGCCCCTGAACCGCGACCTGCATCGTGAAGTCGATGCGACCTTCGGAAATATCCATGTAGCAGCGTTCGAATTGGAGCCGGATTCCGAGGGGATTTTCGACTGCTTTCAACCGGACAGTCGCGGCCAGAACCTGGTTGATGGATTTTTTGTCGCCCTGCCAAGCGCCACCTGGGGATTTGGAGGCGGTTTGCAGGAAGGTTGCCCATTGAGCCAAGTCACCGGAAGACATGGGTTGGATTTGAGGGGGAATCTGCGCCGGGGGTTGTAGAATCAAATAAGCCGCAAAGCCTACTGCTCCGAGGGCCGCAAGGAGAATCAACCGGATCACAATCGTGGAAAAGGGAGTTCCCGCCTGACGAAGTTTACCCGGAGTTTTTGAGGGCTGATGCCTGTAAATCTTCGGAGCGGTAGAGCCTGCGGACTCCGTCGGGGGAACAGAGAGACCGGGCTTGGACCCGGGAATTGGCAAGGGGAGCCGCTCGCGGCAATTCAAACAAAAGACTCGCGTGTCATCGTTTTCAGTCGTGCAAGCGCCGCAGATTTTCATGATGCGGCGGGTTTCGACTCCGCCTTCGGCGCGGGCTTGCTCTCTGCAGGCTTGGATTCCGTTTTGGCTGTGCTGGAAGAGCCGCTGTCATTCTTCGCGGCCTGCTTGTAGCCCTCGCTACGGTAGTCCGTGATGTAAAAGCCCGAACCCTTGAAAATCAACCCCGCGCCAGTGCCCAGCAATCGTTTCACTTTTCCCCGCCCCCAAGTCTCCATACGGCAGGAGGACTCGGGGCAGGTTTCAAAAGCCTTGTCCTTCATCGACTGGAAAGCCTCGAAAATCTGTCCGCATTTCTCACATTCGTAATCGTAGTTCGGCATATTGCGGGCACGCTACCAACAACCCCCGCAGTTGCGCAACAGACAGTCGCGGCGATAGGGTTGCCCCATGCACCTCAACGAAGCTGCCCGCTATCTGGACGAACTCCTCCGAGTACCGGAGATCGGCGACTACCCTCAAGCCATGAACGGCCTTCAAGTGGAAAACTCCGGGAGCATCTCGCGCGTCGGAGCGGCCGTGGACGCCACGGAGGCGGTTATCATGGAAGCGGCCGAGGCACAGGTCGATTTCCTCATCGTTCACCACGGGCTTTTCTGGAACGGAGCCCAGCGTGTCACTGGCGCGAACTACCGCAAGACCCGCCTGCTGATGGAGGCCGACATGGCGGTCTACAGCGCGCACCTGCCGTTGGACCTCCACCCGACCATTGGCAACAACGCCCTCCTCGCCGCCGCGCTGGGACTCGAGGGCGGAGTGCCGTTCCACGAAGCCTTCGGCCAAAAAATCGGACTTCGCTTCGAGGCGGAAGTCAGCCGCGAGGTACTGCGCGACCACCTCGAGCGGGCTGTCGGCGGCCGCGTGCATCTTTCACCCGGAGGACCTGTCCTCGCCCGCCATATCGGTATCGTAACCGGTGGAGCCGGGGCGGAGATCGCGAAAGCGGCGGCGGCGGGAATCGACACATTCATCACCGGCGAAGGACCGCACTGGTCCTACACGCTCGCGGAGGAATTGCATGTGAACCTCTTCTACGCGGGCCACTATGCCACGGAAACCTTCGGCGTGAAGGCCCTGGCCGAAAAACTCGCCCAAAAGCTCGCGCTGCCCTGGCAATTCCTCGATCACCCGACCGGGCTTTAGCCGATCAAAACACGACCCTCGATGCGGAGATCGGGACCGATTTTTTTGTAGGAAGTTTTTTCAAGCTTCAGAGACTTGCCTGAACCTCCTACGGCCGGGGTTTTCCCGCCCAAAAGAACGGGAGCGACGTAAAACACCACCCGATCCACCAATTTCCGGTCAAAAGCCTCGCCATGTGTTCTTCCCCCACCCTCGATCAAAACATGCTGAACGCCTCGCCGCCCGAGTTCACGCAGGATGGAGCGCAGCGACTTTCCTTTGAAAACCAAAGTTCGCTCGCAAAAATGATCCGTGAGAATTTTCGAACCGGCCGGAATTTTTCCGGCTCGCGACCAAACCACGCGCCAAGGCTGAAGGCGCTTTCCAAATCCTCGGAGCGTCAATTGGGGGTCGTCCATACGAACGGTTTCGGCTCCCACAAGGATGGCATCGCAACTCGCACGAAGTTTCATCGCATCGGCCCGGGACGACTCCGAGGTGATCCAGCGTCTACCGGGAAACGAGGCGATGCGACCGTCCAGACTCATTCCAACCTTGGCAGTGACGAAGGGCATTCCCGTTGCGATCCATTTGTTCCAAGCGGTGTTCAATTCGCGGCACTCGTCGGCCAAGACGCCGAAGGAAACCACGAGGCCTGCTTTTTCAAGAATCCTTTTGGCGCGTCCCGCGTGGGAGGGGTTCGGATCCGTCGCTCCAAATACAACACGGGAGATTTTCGACTCGATAATCGCCCCGGTGCAGGGAGGTGTTCGGCCATGGGTGGAGCAGGGTTCCAGCGTCACATAGAGAGTGCACCCGGAGGCATCGTGACATTTTCGAATTGCTTCGACTTCGGCATGGGGACATCCAGCGGCACGATGCCAGCCTTTTGAAATGACCTTTCCGCCGCGAACCAAAACCGCTCCGACAGCGGGATTCGGCGAGGTTTTGCCGATCCCCTGTCGCGCCTCGCGGATCGCGAGACGCATCATCGCCTCATCGAGAATTTTGGCGGACATGGCCGGAGGGGCGTCGGGCGGGCTTCGAGGATTTGGAAAGGAGATCGAGTTCCTTCGAGGTCAGTGGACGCCACGCGCCGGGAGGGAGCTTGAAATCGGTGAGCGGCCCCATGCGGACACGACGGAGGCTTTCGACCTCATAACCAAGGCGGTAAAGCATGAGCCGGATTTGCCGCTTGATGCCCTGTTTCAGAACGACGCGAAGGATTTTGGGCCCCACGATGCGAAGGGACTCAAACCGCCCTCGCCCGCCTTCGATATGAACTCCCCGGAGAAGTTTAGCGGTGAATTCGGGGTCGAACGGCTTGTCCAGACCCACCTCGTATTCCTTTTCCACGCCATGGGACGGATGAAGGAGCTTTTGGGAAAGGGCGCCGTCGTTGGTCATCAACAAAAGCCCCTCGCTCTCCTTGTCGAGACGCCCGACATGAAAAAGATTCGCATGTCCCTCCTCCAAGAGATCGTAAACAGTGCGGCGACCCCGCTCATCGGAACGCGTAACCACATACCCGCGGGGTTTGTTGAGAAGAAGGGTGACCGGTGCCGCGGTCCTGACGGGACGCCCTTTGACGCGAACCTCGTCGGCGGGCCCCACAATGGTGGCGAGGTTGTCGATACGGTGGCCGTTGATCACGACAACGCCCGATGAGATCAACTGCTCGCAGGAACGCCGCGAGCCAAGGCCGGCGGCGGCAAGAAAACGGTTAAGCCGCATGGGAAGCGGCGGAGGACTATTCCTCGGGCTTGGTTTTGGGAAGGCCGATGACGCGCTGGCCGTCCTTGAATTGCCCGCGTTTGCGGAGAAGATCAACGCGTTCGAAACGCTTCAACACACTGCGCTTGGATTTGATGGCGCCTTTGCCTTTGAGACTGGGATGCTGGCTCATAAATTAAAAATGGCCGGGCAGAATGGTTCTTGATCCGCCGGAAAGCAATCCCATTTCCTTGGAAATTTCGCGGCATCGCCAGGATGGCAACCGGTTTGTAACGAGGCGCGGATTTTTTTCTTTCGATTCGCCTTGTTCGCGGCGCGACTTCACACGAATGCTGATCCCGCATGACGCAGAAGACCCCATCTGAAAAAGGATACCGGATGCCCGCCGAGTGGGAACCGCACGAGGCGACTTGGATTTCCTGGCCTCACGCCGACTGCAACAGCTTCCCGGACGCCTACGATCGCGTGATCCCGACCTTCGTGGCCATGGCCGGGGCTTTGGCGGAATCCGAGACGGTTCGCATCAATATCAAAAATGCGGAGCAGGAAAAAACGGTCCGCCGCCTCTTGAAAAAATCCCCGCCCGAGCGACTCGAATTTTTCCATATTCCCACCGACGAGCCGTGGTGTCGCGACCACGGGCCGATCTTTGTGGTGCGGGACAAGGACCCGCAGGTGGCGGTGCTGAATTTCGGTTTCAACGCCTGGGGTTACAAGCTCTCGCCTTTTGACGAGGACAACGCCGTGCCTCCCGCGGTGGCCCGGGCGCTGGGGATGCCGGTTTTCGACCAATCCCACTTCATTTTGGAGGGCGGCTCGATTGATGTGAATGGCGAGGGCACGGTGATCACCACCGAAAGTTGCCTGCTCAATCCCAACCGCAATCCGGCTAAAGATCGCACGGCGATTGAGAAAAAACTCCGCGATTATTTGGGCATCACCACCGTTCTTTGGCTTGGTGACGGAATCGAGGGCGACGACACCGACGGGCATGTTGATGACATCACACGGTTCATCGGGCCGAGCACGGTGATTACCGCGGTCGAAGAGGACGAGAGCGATCCGAATTTCGAACCACTCCAGCGGAATCTGGATCGTTTGCATGTGATGAGACTCCCGAGTGGGGAACCTCTCCATGTATTGACACTTCCGATGCCCCCGCGCATCGAGCGCGACGGGCAGCGCCTACCGGCGAGCTACGCGAATTTCTACATCGCCAACACGGTCGTGTTGCTTCCCGTCTACGGGGCCAGCAACGATGCCTGGGCTGTTTCAGCTTTGCACGAGGCGTTTCCGACCCGGCGGATTGTGCCGATTGATTGCCGTGAGTTGATTTGGGGGCTGGGGGCTTTCCACTGCCTCACCCAGCAGCAACCCGCCCGCCCCGCTTGAACCAGGTCAGGGTTTGCGTTTATTGCGCTTGGGAGCTTCGGGGGTCTCAACAACCTCGGGCAACGGGCGCGCGGGAACACCGTATTCCACACCGTAGATGAAAACCGGAGTTCCGCTGGGGAGGAGTTTGTAGAGCGACCTTGCCGAATTTGACGGTAGCCTGATGCAACCGTGCGAGGCGGGCCGGTTCGGAACATGGCCTTGATGGAATCCAATTGCGGAGGCCTTGCCGTCGAGCGTGTGGAATCTCATGAAATGCGGCATCGGAGCCCCGAGGAAAACCATTCCCTCCGGAACCTGTGTGGTCCTCGTATCGATCTCTCCGGGCAAATCCTCGCCGGTTTCCGAGTTCCTGAGCTTGCCGTAAAGATTCGAGGCGTGTCTGGGGTTTTTTTGTCCGATTTTGAAGTCGCCGGTCGAGGTGCGGAAATTGCGTTTGCCGCTGGCGATGCGGGTGGCTGCGACCAGTTGGTTGGCGCAGTAGAGATAGGCCCGCTGGCGGTCGAGATCGACAATCACACCCGACCGCGCGGGATCGACGGGAGCGGAGGCCAACTCCTCATTCAGCACGGCGAGGGAATTCGGGGAGGCTTTGATCGCCTGGTCGATAAGAGCCAGGTCGGATGGCTTCATCGCGGCCGGAACATCCGGAATGATCGGCTTGCGGAGGGTTTGGCAGGCGGAAAACGGGAGCGCCAGAATCAACAAAGCCAGGGGAAGGGAATTCTTCATGCGAGGTGAACTTTCAATCCGGCAGGAATCTGCCAAGTCCCGGAAATTTTTCAAATCCCAATCAGGGAAACATCGACTCGATCAATGCGGCGTAACGCTCGGTGATGACATGGCGCTTGAGCTTGAAGGTATTCGTCATTTCGTCACCGACTTCGAATGGCTTCGGCAAAAACCGGAAGTCCACAATGCGCTCAAACGCCTTGAAACCAGAGGCGGGGCCGATGAGCTTCCGGATGTCCGCTTCCACCAAGCTACGGGCCTCCGGACTCGCTTGCAGAGCCTCGGAACTGGCGGCTTGGATACCGGCAAGGCGGAAAGGTTCGTAGGAGGGCACAACCAGAACCGCGAGGGATTTTTTGTCCTGACCAACGACCATGCATTGGTCAATGAAGGCCGACTGGACCAAGCGCGCCTCGATGGGCACGGGTTCGATATTTTCGCCGTTGAGCAAAACGATTGTCTCCTTGGAACGACCAAGGATTTTCAGGCAGTCGTTGAAAGTGACCATGCCGATATCCCCGGTGTTCATCCACCCATCGCGCAACACGCGTTCCGTCGCCTCGGGGTTTTTATAATACCCGCGCATGACCTGCGGACCCTTCACATGAATCTCCCCTCGCAGGCCACGCCCGCCTCCCGGGCGGTTCGAGTCGGGGTAGAGAATGGCGCCGGTGGCGAGATCGACAATGCGGACCTCGGTGTGAGGGAAAAGCGGCCCGACCGTTCCAATCACCAGATTCCTCCAAGTGCGCACGGCCAGCACGGGCGAGGTCTCCGTCATGCCATATCCCTCGAGAACCGGAATGCCGATGAAGTTGAAAAACTCGTCCACATGCGGTTGGAGCGCGCCGCCGCCGGATATGGTTCCCCGAAATTCCCCGCCCACGATGGCGCGGAGTTTTTTCAGAACCAAACCATCGAGGAGCTTTGCGGGAATGATCGAAATCAACCATAGCGCGGCATGCTGAGCGGCCAAGGCAAGACTCTCGCCGAATGATCGCCCCTGCGTGTCGAGTTGCTGGCCGAGAAAAAATCTTTCGGCCCGCTTCACATTCCGGGTCGCCCCGTAGGCCAGATGGAACAACGCCCGCCGGACGGCCGGGGCGGATTTCACATTCGCAAGGATTTTTAGATAGAGGTTTTCCCAAAGCCTCGGCGCGGATGCCATGACAGTGGGTTTGACCGACTTCAAATCGTCGGCCACGGCGCGAAGGGTTGTGTAGTGTGTCGCCACACCGCGCGAGACGCAAAGCATCTCGAAAACCCGCTCGTAGCTGTGCCAAATCGGCAGTATCGCGAGCGCCCGGTCGCCGGGTCGAAGCGCGAGAGGGAGGTTTTCGATCTGCGAGCACATGTTGGCATGTGTGAGCTGAACACCCTTCGGAGTGCCGGTGGTGCCGGATGTGTAAATGATTGTGAAGAGGTCGTCTGGCATGACCGCACGGGAGCGCTCGATGGCGGTTTGAACTCCTGCGGATCGCCTCGCCGCACCATCCGCGAGAAGATTTTCCAAACGCCGGACACCCTCGGGGACATCAACCCCGGGTGCCATAACGACGATTTCCGTAATGTTCGGAAGACGCGGGAGGAGTGCCAAGACCCTGCGAAGGATGGTGGTGTTTTCTACAAAAACCACCCTGGCATCGGAGTGGGCCAAAATATACTCCATCTCGCCATCGGTGATATCCGTCCCGCGCGGGACATCCGCCGCTCCGGCGAGAAGAATTCCATAGTCGCAAATGATCCACTCCAACCGGTTGTCGGCGATGATGGCCACATGGTCGCGCGCCCGCACACCGAGATCGATCAACGCCGTCGCAAGATCGAGGCCCTTTTCGTAAACCTCGCGAAATGATGTCGGTTGAAAAATGCCTGTTGCATCCTTTCGGCAAAATGCGGGCATTCCGTCATAACGGCGTGCGGCATTGGCATAAACCTCGGCCAGCGTTGTTCCATAGGTATTGGCGGACATCGGGAACCTAGTAACCCTGCCCGACTCTCTTGTCAGTTCGTTTCCACGCATACATAAAAGGATTCAAAGCTTTACTTTGCCAGGGAGTCGCCGTAGTCATTCGCGCTCTTTTATGTCGATTTTAATGCCCATTTTGGTGGCACTGCATGTCATCGTTTGTTTATTGCTCGTACTGGTGGTCTTGATGCAAAGGCCCCGCAGCGAGGGTCTCGGTTCCGCTTTCGGCGGGGGAATCACCGACAATGTCTTCGGCTCGCAAACCACGAATGTCCTTGCGCGATTCACGACATGGATGGCGATAGCATTTTTCGCCATTACTCTTCTCCTCTCCATCATCACGGCCAAAATGCATGGCGGTACCACCGAGATTCAAAAGAAACTCCTCGCCTCTCCCACCCCTGAAGCCCCGACTCCCTCCGTTGCGGAAAAAACCGCCGATGCCACCACCGCAATGGGCCTCGTGAATGCGGTCGTCCCCAAAATCAGCCCCACCCCTGCACCCACCACCCCTGCACCCACCACCCCTGCACCGGCTACTCCTGCACCGGCTGCTGCCGAACCAACGGCCACCCCTGCCGCGCAGAATACCACCGCCCCAGCACCAGCTGAGGCTCTGGCGTCACCTGCGCCCGTCGAGCAGAGCACACCACCGGCAGAGGCTCCTCAAAACTGATTCCCCACGGGCGCTCAGCCCAATGAATTTTCCCCGGGTGCCTTGAAGACGCTCAAGACGATTTCCCAAGTTCGTAAATGGCGTCGTCCATTGAAAAGGCGCGTGGTTTTTGTTCCGACCATGGGGGCTCTCCACCATGGTCATGCACAGCTCATTCGCGAAGCCCGGAAAGTTGCCGGAAATTCCGGCGCGGTGATTGCTTCGATATTTGTGAATCCCACACAGTTCGGACCAAGGGAGGATTTTTCGGCCTACCCCCGTCCCTTGAAAGCGGACCTGAAAATCTGCCGCGAAGCCGGAGCCGACGCCGTTTTTGTTCCAGTTATCGAGGAAATGTATCCGTCCAAGGCGAGTATCTCGGTGGATGAGAATTCGCTCTCCCTGACGCTGTGCGGACGCTCCCGGGCGGGTCATTTCTCGGGTGTCTGCACCGTCGTGGCAAAGCTCTTTCTGATTGTTGCTCCAACCCACGCGATCTTCGGAGAAAAAGACTGGCAACAGCTCGCTATCATCCGCCGCATGGTGCGGGATTTGAACTTCAATATCCAAATCCTGCCCTGTCCCACCGTTCGCGAAATCGATGGGTTGGCGGCGAGTTCGCGAAACGCCTACCTCACAAACGAGGAACGCCGTGTCGCCCCGGAGATCCACGCCGCGCTTTGTGCCGCAGCCACAAAACCAACCCCGGCCAAAATCGCTTCCGAAGCCGCGAGGCGGATATCCAAAATCCCCGGCGCGCGCATCGATTATATCGAGGCCGTGGACGCCGACACCTTGCAACCCCTACGCCACCGCAAGTCCGATGGCCGACTTGCCGCCGCCGTGTTTCTTGGAAAGGCACGCTTGATCGACAACATTCCACTCCCTGCCTTTCCGTGAAGGAATTCGATTTCATTGTCCTTGGGAGCGGCATCGCCGGTTTGTCCTTCGCGCTGAAAGCCGCTCAAAATGGCTCCGTGGCGCTCGTGACCAAACGCTCTGCCGCCGACTCGAACACGGCTTGGGCCCAAGGCGGGGTGGCCTGCGTGATGAGCGGGGAGGATTCCTTCGACCTCCACATCCGCGACACACTCACCGCCGGCGCCGGCCTTTGCCGGGAGGATGTCGTTCGCGCGATCGTGACCGAAGGCCCCGAACGCATCGCGGAACTCACCAGCCTCGGAGTGCATTTCGACCAACGCCAAAACGGCAATGGTTCGACGGTGCCGGACCTCGGAAGGGAAGGCGGCCACTCGAAACGCCGCATCCTGCACGCGCGAGATGCCACCGGCCGCGAAATCGAAACCCGACTGCTTGAGCAAATCGCCGCCCACCCGTCGATCGAGGTCATGCAAAACCACATGGCCGTGGACCTCATCACCACGGGAAAGCTCGGATATGCCCGTGAGAACAGCTGCCTCGGGATCTATGTCCTCAACGAAGCCACCGGCCGTGTCGAAACGCTCCGCAGCAATGTCACCGTGCTCGCCACCGGGGGATGCGGAAAAGTCTACCTTTACACCACCAATCCCGATGTTGCGACAGGCGACGGCGTGGCGATGGCATGGCGCGCCGGCGCGGTGATCGCGAACATGGAGTTCGTCCAATTCCACCCCACCTGCCTCTACCACCCCTCGATCAAATCCTTCCTGATTTCCGAGGCCGTTCGTGGCGAAGGCGGCATCCTCATCAATGAACGCGGCCGGCGCTTCATGGAAAACCAACACCCCCAAAAGGAACTCGCCCCCCGGGACATCGTGGCCCGCGCCATCGACGCCGAAATGAAACGCAGCGGCGCCAAGTGCGTCTACCTCGACATCACCCACCAACCGACCGAGTTCATCCAGACTCGTTTCCCGACCATCTACGAGACCTGCCTCAGAGCCGGACTCGATATTTCCAAATCCCCCATCCCGGTCGTCCCCGCAGCCCATTACCAGTGCGGAGGAGTGAACGCCGATGTGAATGGCGAAACCTCCATTCGCGGGCTCTTTGCGATTGGCGAAGTCGCGTGCACGGGACTCCACGGCGCGAACCGACTCGCGAGCAACTCGCTCCTCGAGGGTCTCGTCACCGCCCACAGGGCATTTGAAAAATCCACGCGCAACCATCGTGATCGCGTTGAAATTCCCCTTCCCGAGTGGCGTTCCGGCGAGGTGCAGGATGTGGACGAGTTGGTCGTGATCTCGCACAACTGGGAGGAAATCCGCCGACTCATGTGGGACTATGTCGGCATCGTACGCACCGACAAGCGCCTCCAGCGCGCGGCCACCCGCCTGCGCAATCTCCATGCCGAGGTTCAGGAATTTTACTGGAATTTCAAAGTAACCACCGACCTTCTCGAACTCCGCAACCTCGTGACCGTTGCTTCGCTCGTCGTCGATTGCGCCCTGAGCCGCAAGGAAAGCCGCGGCTTGCATTTCACTCTCGATTATCCGGAACGGGACGACCTGCGCTTCCAGCACGACACGCTGATGCGCCGAATCTAACCGGGCGCAATCACATTCAACTTCGTTGGAGAAATCCGAAACTCGCAGGGCAAGGCACCGGCCAGTTCCCCATCCAACTCGACTGGGACATCACCGTCACTCCGCACCTTGATCGATGCGGTTTGAAAATACTCCACATCGGGCAGTTCCGAATGCGTTCCAAAGGCAATCGCCTGGATGTAGCGAATCACATCCCAGTGGCTCTGGTTTTTGAAAAGCACCACATCGAGCAGACCATCATGAAGGCTGGCTCGTTTAAAAATGGGAAATGGCCCGCCGTAGAGACGACCATTTCCGATCAAGGCGAAGCATCCCTCTCGGCCGGGCCGATCCTCGGATTCAAAAACCACACGGGGAGGCTTCGCGGCCGCCAATTGCACAAGAGTCAGAATGTAACTCAACGGGCCAAGGGTTTTCTTGGAATCCATCGGCGTCCGGCGAACGACCTCGGCATCGAGACCCACACCGGCGAGTTGGATGAAATACTGGTCATTTGCCATCGGGAGATCGAGCGCGAGGGTTTTTCCTGTTTCAATCACATTCCACGCGGCGGCGAGGTTGCCCTGCGGGATGCCAATTTCCTTGGCGAGGACATTGACCGTTCCCAGCGGGAGAATTCCCATCCTCACATCGGAACCCGCCACTCCATTGACCACTTCGTTGATCGTTCCATCTCCACCAGCCGCGATGATTTTTTCGAATCCCTGCGAGACCCCCTCCGCTGCGATCCGGCGGGCATCACCCGGCACCGAGGTCGTCCGGAGCTCCACTTGGGGGGCGAGTTCCCGAATTCTATCGCCGAATCGCATAGCCCGCTCTCCACGAGCTGCCGGATTGAGGATGACAAGGGCCTTATTCACTCTTCACTTTCGCGCAAAAAGCCGTAGCTTCAACGCGTGCATCCGATTGCCAAGCCAATTTTGATCGCGGTTGGCGGGCTCCTGATTTTGTGGGCCGCCGCGATCCTTTTCATCAACATCTATCTCCAGTCCGGAGCCGTTCAGACCCGCATCCGGGAAGCCATTTCCCGCGAAGTCGGCGTCCCCGCTCAAATCCGCCAGACTTTTTACACGCCTTGGTCGGGAGTTTCGATTTCCGGCCTCTCGATTCCCTCAACCGATGACTCGAAAATCCCGCTTTTGGAGGTGCAAAAAATCCATGTCGATCTCGATCTCTTCTCGCTTCTTCGGGGGCGGTTGATTGTAAAAAATCTGACCCTCCTTTCCCCCTCGCTGGCGTTCCGGCAGTCGGCCCAGTCCGCGCCTTCCGCTCCCACCCCGCCTGCGGAACCAGATGCCCTAATCGCACTACCCGCCGATCATCTCCCCGGTGATGCGTCCCGACTCGTTCAAACACAAATTCCCTCGTCCTCCGGAAAAACCCGTCCCCAGATGCCGCCAGCGCAAATCCAGAATCTCCATATCGAGGGCGGGCGCGCCGCCTTTTTCAACACCAAGGGCTCGAAATTCCTGGAACTCGACGGAGTGTCTCTCGATGCCCGATCCGATAAAACCAACAAGTTCCAAGGAGCCTACCGGGTCGCCCGCGGGACTGTTTGGAATTCCATCCAACCGAGGGAATTTCAGGGGGATTTCGCTTGGGAAGCCGGCCATTTGAGCCTTCCAAATATCCAAGCCGTTCTGGCTGACGGTCAACTCACCGGCCAACTCGAATGGCTCCCCAACAAAAGCTTTGGCATCGTGGCCGGGATCGCCTCCGCCTCGTTGCAAAAACTTGCCGCCGATTCCGGCCTCAACTCCAAAGGAACCCAAGGCGCGCTCAACGCCAAATTGGCCCTCGAGGGAACCGCTGGAAATCCGGAAACCTTCCACGGCACCGCGGAGGTCAACCTCGTCGAGGCCCGCATCGAGCCGATCGAACTTATCCGCCAACTCGGCGAACTTCTGCGCGTGGACGAACTCCGGATGCTGGAACTCAAAAATGCCGAAGCGGTTTTTTCGATCGGGGACAGCAGCGTCATTGTCGAGGAACTCTCGCTCATCTCCGAGAACCTGATGATCGACGCAGTCGGCACAACCGGTTTCGACGGCAGCCTCGACCTCGAAGCCCGCCTTCATGTGAATGAAAAACTCCGCAAGGAAACCCGCGGCCTCCTCGGGAAGAACTTCCAACCCTCCGAGACGGAGGGCTACACGCACATGCCGTTCGTTGTTACCGGTTCGCTTGCCCGACCCAAAAGCGATTTGCTCGAGAAAATGGTGGGTTTGCGGATCGGCCAGGATGTCGGCGGCCTCCTTAAAAACCTCCTGAACGCCCCACCGAAGAAAAAAAACAAGCCCGAATCCGGGGCGACTCCCGCTCCCTGACTTGCGAATGCGCATCATTGCCGGCAGCGCGGGCGGACGACCGCTCAAAGCGCCCCCAGAGGGTTTGCGGCCCACGATGGACCGTGTGCGTGCGGCGGTATTTTCAAGCCTCGGCGATCTCGTTCCCGAAGCCACCGTCCTCGACCTCTTTGCGGGTTCCGGAGCCATGGGCATCGAGGCCTTGAGCCGTGGTGCCGCGAAGGCCGTCTTCGTGGACAGCAACGACCTCTGTGCGCGTTGCATCCGGGAGAACCTCAGGATGGCCGCAGCCGAAGGGAGTATCCAGACCATCGATGCCTACCGGTTCCTAAATCTCTACGCGGAGCCAGCCTCCTTCGATCTCATCTTCGCCGACCCGCCTTATGCAAAAAAACCGGGCGACACCGACCACTCAGCAGCCCTCGTGACATCCTCCACGCTCGTCTCCGCTCTGAAGCCGGGAGGGCTTTTTGTTTTGGAGAAAAACCCGGAGACCAAAATCCCCGACGAGTCGCTCTTTGAAACGGTGAAATCCCGCCGCTACGGGGGCAGCGAAATCCTCTATCTCGCCGCGCGATGATTTTCTGGATCCGTTTTCTCTACAATCTCCTCTTTCCCGTCGTGCTGGTTTTGTTGTTGCCGGGATTCGCCCTGCGGATGATTCGACGGGGAAAATACCGGCACAAATTCGGCCAACGCTTCGCCATCTACTCGGAGGGCGTCGAGCGCAAGATCGCTGGCACCGGGCGTGTCTGGGTCCATGCCGTCAGCGTCGGCGAGGTCAACATCGCGATGAAGCTGATCCAGGACCTCCGCGAGACCGACCCGACTTTGGAATTCGTCCTCTCCACCACCACCTCGACTGGCTTCAAGCTTGCCGCCTCGCGCAAGACGCCTTGGCTGGAACCCATCTACAATCCTCTGGATTTTTATCCCGTCGCCCGCCGCGCCATTCGGTTGATCCGTCCCCGGCTCCTCGTTCTCGTCGAGGCCGAGGTCTGGCCGAATTGTGTTTGCGAGGCCCGGAACATCGGATGCCCCGTGGTTCTTGTGAATGCACGTCTCTCCGAACGCTCCGAGCGCCGCTTCCGCAAAATCCGCTGGATCGCCGCCCCGGTGTTCAACCAGATCGACACCCTGTGCCTGCAAGAACCCGCCGAGCGCGAACGGTGGATTTCCCTCGGTTTGGAACGATCGAAACTCGAAGTCACAGGCAGCATCAAATTCGACGATGCGGCCGCAGCACCCCGGCCGATCCGGGACTTCTGGCCCATCCTGGAATCCCTGGGCGTCCAGCGCGATAACCCGGTGATTGTTGCGGGCAGCACCTTTGAGGGCGAGGAACTCCTCATCGCCGAGGTTCACAAGCGGCTTCGGAAAAGACACCCCGGTTTGTTTCTTGTGCTCGTCCCCCGACATCAGGAGCGTGGCGATGCCGTCGCCGCCCAACTCGAACAATCCGGCTTCCTGGTCGCCCGCCGAACCCAGCCGGGATCCATTGAAAAACCCGATATCCTTCTTGTGGACACCACTGGAGAGCTCTCCAATTGGTATCGTTGCGCCACAGCCGTTTTCATCGGCAAAAGCCTCATGGCTCAAGGTGGACAAAACCCCGCTGAAGCGGTTGCGGCCGGCGCCCCGGTTGTCTTCGGGCCGAACATGCAGAACTTCGCCTCGCTGGCTTCCTCATTCCTGCGGGCGAAGGCCGCCATCGAAATCACCGATGCCGGAAGCCTTGAAGCGGCTTGGGACGAACTCCTCGGATCCCCCGATCTCCGCACTGGGATGTCCCGTTCGGCGGCCGAATGCCTCGCTGTCCATCGTGGTGCAACAGCCCGCACTGTAGAGATCATCCGGGGTCGACTGCAAACCGACCCGCGCTCTTGCAATCCCGTTTGAAGCTCCTAAAAAAATCCCATGCTCCACCAAACCGCACTCGCCAAAGCCCGCAGCCTATACCAGCCTAAGCTCCCCGCCTCCCTCTCGGCCCGCTCGACCGCCAACAAAACCGACTTGCCCAACAAGGCGGATGCTGAAATCCAACACCTTTTTCCTAACACCTTCAACCTCCCCGCCGTAAGCTTTTCCTCCGGTTCCGGGGAAACCAAATCCTCCCCCATCCGTGTCGGCGTGATCCTTTCCGGCGGCCCGGCTCCGGGTGGTCACAATGTGATCGCCGGACTCTTCGATGCCATCAAACAAATCCATCCTGAAAGCTCGCTTATCGGCTTTCGCAACGGACCCGACGGCCTGTTGACCAACAACGGCACGGAGATCGACGCCGCCCTGCTCGCCGATTACCGCAACACAGGGGGCTTCGATATTATCGGCTCCGGCCGCACCAAGCTCGAATCAGAGGGGGATTTTCTCAAGGCCCTCGACACCGCAAAATCCCGCAACCTCACCGCCCTCGTCGTCATCGGTGGCGACGACTCGAATTCGAACGCCTCCAAACTCGCAGAATTCGCCGCCGCCCGAAACGCCCCATTCAGTGTGGTCGGCGTTCCCAAGACGATCGACGGCGACCTCAAGGGCGAGCATATCGAAACCAGCTTCGGCTTCGACACCGCCTGCAAAATCTACTCCGACCTCATCGGCAATATCCAACGCGACGCCATCTCAGCCCGGAAATACTGGCATTTCATCAAGCTCATGGGCCGCTCGGCATCCCATATCGCCCTCGAATGCGCGCTCCAAACCCGCCCGAACATCACACTCATCTCCGAGGAAGTCGCCGAGCGCCGCCTGACCCTTCGCCAAATCGTTGATGACATCGCGGACACCATCGTCCACCGTGCCGCCAACGGGGAAAAATTTGGCACCGTCCTGATTCCCGAGGGCCTCATCGAATTTGTTCCCGAAATGAGCATTCTGATCGGTGAACTCAACGAGGCCCTCGCCCACCATTCCGACGCGTTCAACGCACTCGCCGACCTGCCCGCCAAGCGCGCCTTCGTTGCCGAAAAACTCACCCCGGCATCAGCCTCCCTCTACAAATCCCTGCCTGACGACATCGCAAACCAACTCATCCTGGACCGCGACCCGCACGGCAATGTCCAGGTCGCCCGCATTGACACCCAGCGCCTCCTCATCGATCTCGTCGAAGCCCGCTTGAAAGAGCGCAAGGCCGCCGGAACCTACAAAGGCTCTTTCTCGCCTCTCCCCCATTATTTCGGCTATGAGGGTCGCTGCGCGTTTCCCTCGAACTTCGACGCCGACTATTGCTACACCCTTGGTTTCACCGCCGCACTCCTCCTCCGGGAAAAACTCACTGGTTACATCTGCTCCGTTCGCGGCCTCACCAAACCCGCCGCCCAGTGGCAGGCTGGAGGGGTTCCCATGGCCCAAATGATGAACATGGAACGCCGCCACGGAAAAATGGTCCCTGTCATAAAAAAAGCCCTGGTCGAACTCGACAGCCCCGCTTTCCGCGAATTCGAAAAACACCGCGCCACCTGGTCCAAGGAAACCTCCTATGCGTTCCCCGGGGCGATCCAATATTTCGGCCCCTCGGAAGTCTGCGATACCACGACCATCACGCTCCAACTCGAGTCGTAGACCTCCCCCGGGCTTTGCATGCCATCCGCCGCCGCCATTGCTGAAGCGCTACCGATTATTTTATCCCTGATTGTCATCGAGGGTCTCCTCTCGGTGGACAATGCCCTGGCCATCGCGGCGCTCGCTTCCCACCTTCCCGAGAAGCAACAGCAACTCGCGCTCAAACTCGGAATCATCGGCGCGTATGCCTTCCGCGGGCTCGCGCTGCTTTGCGTTTCCCTCATCATCGAGAATCCCTGGCTGAAAATCCTCGGCTCCGCCTATCTCGTTTGGCTCATGGCCTCGAATATTTTGAGCAAGGAGGAATCACCCGATGAGGCGAAGGCGCATCACCACAGGCCCGGGTTGGTCGCGACGATTTTCCAGATCGAGGTGATGGACCTCACCTTGAGCCTCGACAATGTCGTGGCGGCGGTCGCCCTCGATAAACGCCTGTGGGTGATCTGCACCGGTGTTTTCATCGGAATTCTCGCCCTTCGCTTCCTCGCCGGAATGTGCATCGGGTTGATCAAAAAATTCCCCGTCCTCGAAAAGACCGCATTTTTGCTGATCGGTTTTGTGGGTTGCATCCTTCTTGCCGAAATATCGCTCGAAAGCGCCGGCATTCATTTTCACATCAATTCCTACCAGAAATTCGGTGGAATTCTTGTGATTCTCGTCCTCTCTCTGGGCTACGAGCGGAGTCCCACCCTCCGAGCCATCCTGAATCCCGTGCTGATGTTAGGCAGACCCTTTCTGCTCATCATCGACAAAGCGGTCCTCATCCTCTTCTGGCCGATATGGAAAATGCT
>JBMTBF010000003.1:0-25581 GCA_049429585.1 Terrimicrobiaceae bacterium
GAGACGGCTTGATCGAGGGACTCGCCGGTGCGTTCCATGCGCTGGCGGAGGGCTTCCGCCACACCGGCAGGGATGGTGCATGAAAGCGGAGTCGAGTTTGGCGATCCGGGTTGGAACATTATCAATTCAGCACGCTTCCATGGACCTGCTCCATGAGTTGGATGTTGTGGGAGTAGTCCACGGGAATCGAAATGAAGAACGGCACGGGCGAGGCGAGCCCCTCTAGGAGGGCAGGGCCGATTTGCGAGGCATCCGTGATATTGACTCCTCGGGCGCCGAAGGCTTCGGCGAATTTGGCAATGTCCACGTGGCCGAGTTCGACACCGGCGGTGCGGCCGTAGTGGGCCTGCTCCTGAAAGGCGACCATGTCGTAGGATCCGCTGTCCCAGACGAGATGGACAAATCTTGCCCCGATGCGCACAGCGGTCTCGAGTTCGGTGGAGCTGAACATGAATCCACCATCACCCGAGATCGAAATGACCGGATGGCCGGGGCGTGCGAGATTCGAGGCGATAGCCCATGGCAGGGCCACGCCGAGGGTTTGCTGACCGTTGCTGACGAGCACCTGGCGGGGTTTCGCCGAGGGGAAATAGCGGTTCATCCAGATGTAATTCGAGCCCACATCGAGGGCGACGGTGGTTTCGGGAGTCACGACCTTTTTCAGTTCATGGATGATGCGCAGCGGGTGAACCGGGCAACCTCCGTGCGACGCGCCTGCGGCGACGATGCTGTCGATTTCAACACGGTCTTTGCCGGCAAGGGCAGTGTGGTCGGAGTCGATCGAGGGTTTGAGGGCGGGGCAAAGGAGGTCAAGGCTCGCTCCGATGTCGCCGATGATCTCGGCGGAGGGGAGGAAATCGCGGTCCTGTCGCGCAGGCACGGTATCGATGGCGATGATTGGACGGTCGATCCCGGTGTTCCAGATGCCGGGATCGTATTCCAAATGCTCAAACCCCACCGTGATCACGCAATCGCTTTCCGCGAGCAATGCATCACCCGGTTGGTTTTTGAAAAGTCCGATGCGCCCGGCGAAAAGAGACTCGGCTTTTGCGCCAACCCACGCGCCCGGGCCTTGAAATGTGGACACATAAGGAATGCCGCAGCTGGAGACGAATTCCATGACCGATTTCGAAATGCGGGGGTCGCTGGCCTGCATCCCGAGAAGGAGCACCGGTTTGCGGCTGGCATTGATAATTTTGGCGGCGAGCTGGATTTCCGATGAGGCACCCGGGCCTGCAGTGATCCGGCGGCCGAACTGGGTGTCGGGATTGCCTTCGTAGGGCGCCAGTCCGATATCGCGCGGCAGGGAAAGAAATGCGGCGCCGGGACGGCCCGACTCCGCCGCGCGGAGGGCTTCGCCGAGGAGTTCGCCGAGTTGTTCGGGAGTGGTGATCTCCGAGCAGTATTTGGTAACCGGGCGTAGCAGGGCGATGGAGTCGAGGGACTGGTGTGTGGATTTGATTCTTTCATCCAGCGGCACCTCGCCGCCGATCGCCAAGACGGGATCGCCCTCGGAAGTGGCGGTCGCGAGCCCCGTGGCAAGATTTCCCACGCCCGGGCCTGATGTCGCCAGCACCACTCCCGCGCGCCCGGTCATGCGTCCCATTGCCCCCGCCATGAAAGTGGCGTTTTGCTCGTGGCGGCAGAGAACGAGTTTGATTTTTGTCGAGGCGGCAACGGCTTCGAAGACGCTATCGATTTTTGCCCCGGGAATTCCAAACACATGGGTGACTCCGAGATTTTCGAGCATGTGGACGAGGGCTTGCGCGCAGTTGGGTTGGGAGTTCATGGCCGCAAAATGAAAGCCTGATTCCGATGCGTCAAACAGATTGACTTGAAATCACCAAATTCATGGTCAACTCCTCTCAGCCTCATAGCGATGAGTAGGAATAGTAGCTTCCTGCGGTTTGGAGAAAACCGCGAGTATTTCGAATCCACGCGAATGGAAAACCAAGAGGCGGCTCGCCGAGCGGCCCCAAGCCTGAAAGCAAAAGCGCCGAAGCCTCTCGAAAATGGCAGGCGCTTGGCCCGCGGTCGCACCCGCGAGGAGGCTCGTTTCACCCCGCCCCCTTCGCTTGCGGGCTTGCCAGGCACCTACATCGCCACATTGGAAGAGATCAAGAGCCATCTGCGCAGCGCACGCGTTCGCGCTGTGCTCGCGGCCAACCCCATCGTCATCGAATCCTATTGGCATACCGGAAAAATCATTCTCTCCTGGCAGCAAGAAGCCAAATGGGGAGCCAAGGTTATCGACCGCCTCTCCGCCGATCTTCGCGCCGCCTTTCCCGACATGCTCGGCCTCTCATCGCGGAACCTGCTGGCAATGAAAATATTCGCCCGCGAGTTTCCTGATGCGCCAATCGCCCAACATCCTGTTGCTCAATTGCCGTGGGGCCATGTCCTCCAGATTCTCCAGCAGTTTCTTTTGGAGTTGGGAGCCGGTTTCGCATTTGTCGGTCGGCAGGTGCATCTCGAAGTTGGTGACAGGGATTTTTACCTCGATCTCCTGTTTTACCATCTCAAGCTCCGGCGCTATGTGGTGATCGAACTCAAATCGCGCACCTTCGAGCCGGGCGATGCCGGCCAGATCAACCTCAGCCGTTCCGCAGTGGATGACTTGCTCCGCCACCCCGATGACCAGCCCACGATCAGCCTTCTTTTATGCAAGGGAAAAACAAATTGCTAATCGAGTATGCTCTGAGCGGCCTGGAGCAATCCATCGCCGTCGCGGATTGGAAAACCAAACTCACCGAGACCCTCCCACCGGAATTCCAAGGCAGCCTCCCCAGCATTGAAGAAATTGAGGCCGAGCTAGCTCTCCCTCGACATCGCACCGGGTGGCGAAACTTGACTGCCGTATTTGACTGACGCTTTTTCCGCTACGAAATCTGCTGCGCGCCACCCATAACGGAAAATCTTGACCCCGCACGAAGCCGGTCAGTCGTAAGTGGCAATTGATAAAATACTAAAAAACATCCTCTTAAATACTTTAATCTTTAGAAAATATATTACGCAAATAGCCGAAAAAAAATTCTGAAAGGAAAACTCCGTAGGTTATTGAGCAAAGTGCCGTCGCTACGCAGAGTCCTAATATTTCAGAACTTCCTTTTTCAGTATATGTTCTTAGAGCATCGATTAGGCTGAGCGCTAATGAAATGACAGTGGAAGCTCGCGCATAGTGACAACCAACAGACGCGTATTTAACGAATTCGGGATTGGAAACCTGCTTGCTAAACGGAGCCCCTAAACCCCTAATAATAAATTTGAAAACATTTCGTCCATAAGTTGCGAAAAGCGCAAAGAAGGTCATTCCAAAAATGACAATAAATTCGGCGATTGGTAGTAATTGAATTATTGACCCGCCCATCATTGCGAACCCAAAAACCATCGAAATGGGAACCCCTATGACTGCTGTAAAGCGAAGAATTGACCTCATATTTTAATAGTAATCCATTTTAGAAGAAGTTGTCTAAACTAAAATACCAATCAATTGAGCTTTTTTTAAAATAGTCCCTTATTCACAATTCAAAAAATTCTCGGCCCAGTTACCCCCGCCGCGCCCCAACAGAGTGGGGCGGCTACAATTTCTTGTTCTCTCTGTGTCTTAGCGGCTCTGCGGGAGGATTTGGTTTGGGGGAGACGGCGCATTCGAGCCTGAGACTTGGGTCGTTTGCAGCGAAACGACACTGCCCTGAATTTTGCGATTCGCGGTTAGGTTACAAGCGGCAGAGGACTTCCGTTACCACAACGGATTTTTTCCCTGGCTCCGTGCCTTCGTAAGAGTTCCTGTCTCTACTCGCCGCCGGCGCAACTCGACACGATCCACTCCGCGTAGGCGTGGCAAACAGCTGCGGGGTCGAACGCCACGATTTCAGGGACTTCGTATGGGTGGATTTCGCGAAGTTCCTTTTCGAACGAGCTGAAATTCGCCTTCGGGATTTTGAAAATCACGACGACCTCCTTGGCATCCTCGATGGAGCCTTTCCAATTATAAATCGAGCGGGCGCCGGGAACGATCGTGCCGCAGGCGGCGACTTTTTCGGCAACGAGTTGGTGGACGATGTCGGCCGCGGTGGCCTCGTCCGGCAGGGTGGTGAGGACGAATCGGGTCATGCTGGGACTGGTGCGGGTTGGCGAACGATCCAGCCGCCGCCGACCACGGCGTCGCCATCGTAAAAAACGGCGGCTTGGCCGGGAGTGACGGCGCGCTGGGGCGTGTCGAGTTGGATTTTGGCCTTATGGCCGGGAAGGGATTGGATGGAGGCCTCGGTGCCTGGGTGGGCGTAGCGGATTTTCACGGTCACGCGCTCTGTGCCCTTGGGTTCGCCGCGGAGCCAATTCACGCGGTCCACTTCAAATTCCTCGCGAACCAAATCCTCCTCGTCGCCGACGATCACACTGCTCGTCTCGGGGTCGATATCCACGACATAACGAGGCTTTGGCGAACCGCCGGGCAGGCCCTTGCGCTGGCCGATGGTGAACATTTCGATGCCCTCGTGCTTGGCGATGAAATTCCCCTGCGTGTCGTAGATCGAACCCGGATGAAATTCCCCCTCGCCGAGATGGCCTTTGAGGAACGCCTTGTAGTCGTTGCCGGGCACGAAACAAATTTCCTGGCTGTCCACCTTGTCGGCGACTTTGAGGCCGAGGCCACGGGCGATCTCTCGGATTTCGGGTTTTTCCATGCCGCCGAGCGGGGCCAAGGCGTGCTGGAGTTGATCCTGGCTGAGACTGAAAAGAAAATACGACTGATCCTTGCGTGCATCGCGACCTTTGCGCAGGACGGCCTGGCCGGGGTGGTGCTCGATAATCGCGTAATGGCCGGTGGCAATGAAGTCGGCTCCGAGCGCGCGGGCTTTGGCGCGGAGGCTGCCGAATTTCAAATGCTCGTTGCACATCACGCAGGGGTTCGGCGTGCGGCCGAGTCGGTATTCACTGGCAAAGTAGTCGATGACAATTTTTTCAAAGTTATCGGCCTCGTCCACGACATAGTGGGGTATGCCGAGTTTGTGGGCTACCCCGCGGGCATCGGCGATCGCCGAGGGTCCGCAGCATTTGTCCTCGGCTCGGGATATGCAGTCCTGCGGCCACACTTTCATCGTCACGCCGATGACATCCCATCCGTCGCGCTGCAAAAGCGAGGCGGCGACGCTGGAATCCACGCCGCCACTCATCCCGAGAAGAACCCGTCTGCCATGACCTTTCATGAGGTCGAATTTATAGATGGCGCGTTCGCGGCGTCAAACCGCGCTTCAGGCATGGGAACATCGCGGCTTGCGGACAGGGGAGGCGGGGCATTACAAGAAATGCCATGAAATCACTCTCCGGTTCTTCGGGTGGAAACATCCGCGCCGCTTGGGCTGTCGGGCTCTGCATCGTGTTGCTCGCCGGTTTCCGCGTCGTGCGTGCGGTCATGTTGCCTGAACTTCCCAATTTCTCGCCGGTCACAGCGGTGGCTGTTTGCGGGGCGTTTCTGTTGCCCGGGGCGATCGGTTGGATTCTGCCGCTAGGAACCTTGATGGTTTCCGACTTTCTTTTGGCGCTGGTGCTTGGATATCCGGCGATCAGTTCCGCGCAGTTGGTTGCGTGGGGAACCATTCTTGCCATGGTTGGTTTCGCTCGTTTGGCGGCTCGCGGGGGATTTTCGCCCGTGCGGTATTTTGGTTCGCTCCTCGGCGGCGGGGTGTTTTTTTATCTCGCTACCAACACCGCCTCATGGATCGGGAATCCGGCCTACCCACGCGGCTTGGACGGGCTTTGGATGTCACTCACGACCGGTCTGCCCGGCTTCCCTCCGACCTGGATGTTTTTCCGCAATTCGCTAGTGTCCGATTTTCTCTTCGCCGGAATCCTCCTCGCCGTTTGGTCGATGGCCTCCCGATCCCGGGAAGCGAGCCTCCAGCGTGCCGCCTGACCTTTTTTAACATTCATGACCGTCCGCACCCGCTTCGCCCCGTCGCCCACCGGCTTTCTTCATGTCGGTGGTGCCCGCACCGCTCTCTTCAACTGGCTCTTCGCCCGCAAACACGGAGGTCAATTCATCCTCCGCATCGAGGACACGGATGAAAAACGCAACACGCCCGAGGCCAATCAAGTCATCTTCGACGGTCTGAATTGGCTCGGTCTCGATTGGGATGAGGGCCCCGACAAGGGCGGCGACTACGGCCCCTACCGCCAGAGCGAGCGCAATGCCATTTACGAAAAACACCTCGCCGTGCTCCAGGCCGGGGGGCATGTCTACGAGGACGGTGGTTCGATCCGCTTCCGCTCGCCGCGCAAGACGGTCGTTGTCGATGACATGATTTGTGGTCGCATCGAATTCGACATGTCGAACCCCGCGACGCACCCTGACATGACGATCCGGCGTCCCGACGGCTCGTGGATTTTCCATTTTGTGAATGTGGTGGACGACATCGAGATGAAGCTCACGCATGTGATCCGCGGCGAGGACCACCTCTCGAACACGCCCAAACACATCGAACTCTACAACGCCCTCGGCGCGACCCCGCCGAAGTTCGGCCACATTCCGCTCATCCTGAATCACGAGGGGAAAAAGCTCAGCAAGCGCGATGGCGGCTCGAGCATCACCTATTTTCTGGACCACGGATATGCCCCCGAGGCCGTGATCAACTACCTCTGCCTGCTCGGTTGGTCGCCGGGTGAGAACCGCGAGCGTCTCGAAGTCGCGGAAATCCGAGAGCTTTTCGATCTGGAACACATCAATCGCCGCAATGCGATTTTCGATCTCGACAAATGCTTTTGGCTCAATGGTCAGCACATCCTTGCGATGTCGCTCGAGCGATTCGCCCAACTCGCCAAGCCGTTTGTGGACAAGGCCGGCGTTCCCTACTGCACCGAGGCCGCGCTTCTGCCCGCGCTCGCCATCGTGAAGCCGAAGGTCAAACACCTCAGCGATGTGCCCGATTGGATCGGATTCCTCTTCACCGAGGATTTCGCGATGGACGCCGAGGCCGTGGAGAAATGCCTGAAGAAACCCGGTGCCGGTGCCAGACTCAATGCCCTCATTGAGGCATTCGCCACTGTGACGGATTGGACGCACGCCTCCCTCGAAACCACTCTCAAGGCGACCGCCACAGCGCTTGGAATCAAGACCGGGGAATTGGTTCATCCCGCCCGCGTGGCCCTGAGTGGGCGTTCGGTCGGACCGGGTCTTTACGAGATGATCGAGGTTCTCGGGAAGGATCGCACGCTGGCCCGTCTTGAAAGGGCCAAATCCCTCGCAAACGAATGAGCGCCGAGCGTATCCCCGTCGCCATCGTTGGCGCCAATGGCTACTCCGGCGAGGAACTTTGCTCGATCCTCGCGCGCCATCCAGGCGTTCGCGTTGTCGCCATCACCTCGCGTCAGCACGCAGGCAAAGCTGCGGGCGAGGTTTTGCCGAAGCTTCAGGGGGTGGGGGAGTTTTCGACACTGCATTTTACCGAGCCTGCGATCGAGGCCCTGCTTCAATGCGGCGCCGAGTTTTTCTTCCTCGCGCTGCCGCATGGCCTCGCGGCCGAGTTCGCCGTTCCACTCCACCGCGCCGGGAAGCGCGTGATCGACCTGAGCGCGGATTTTCGCCTGCGCGACGCGGCGACCTACCAGGATTTCTACAACGAGTCCCATCCAGCTCCCCAGTTGTTGAAAGAGGCGGTTTATGGTTTGCCCGAACTCCACCGCGAGGAAATCCAGACCGCCAAACTCGTCGGCTCCGCCGGATGCTATCCCACGACAATTCTCCTACCATTGATCCCTCTGCTCCGCGCCAAATTGATCGATCCCGCCGAGATTATTGTCTCAAGCGCAAGCGGGGTGAGCGGAGCCGGACGCAAGGCCGAAACCTCTCTGCTTTACGGCGAATGCAACGAAAGCCTGCGCGCCTACGGTCTGCCAAAGCACCGCCACCTTTCCGAGATCGAGCAGGAACTCACCCTCGCGGCCGGCATTCCGGTGGTGATTTCCTTCACACCACACCTGGCCCCGATGAATCGCGGCATTCACTCGACGATCTTTACCAAGCTCGCGCCTGGCGTTTCGCCCGAGGCGATCCTTCCCGCGCTCGAGGCCGCCTATGCGAACGAGCCATTCGTCCGGATTTCCCAAAACCTCCCAGATACCAAAAACACCACTGGCACGAACTTTTGCGACATTTCGATGAGGTTCGACACTCGCACGGGCCGTCTCATTTTGCTCTCCGCTGAGGACAATCTTGTCAAAGGCGCGGCGGGCCAGGCGGTGCAGAATTTCAATCTCATGGCCGGGTTGCCGGAGACGACAGGTTTGTTATGAGCCAAATCAAAAAAATCGCAGGCGGCGTTTGTGCGCCGGAGGGATTCGCGGCCGGGGCCACCGGTTGCGGAATCAAAACGGGAAAAGTTCTGCGCAACGACATCGCGATTGTCTGGTCCGAATCGCCGAGCGTCTCGGCCGCGACTTTCACCACAAACAAAGTGAAAGCCGCTCCCGTGCTCGTTTCGATGGAGCATTTGAAAGCCGGACGCAACCGCGCAGTCGTTCTCAATAGCGGAAATGCCAATGCCTGCACCGGAGCCCAGGGCCTCAAGGACGCCCGGGCCATGGCAGCCGCCGCAGCGAAGTTGCTAGATCTTAACTCCAAGGAAATCCTTGTTTGCTCGACAGGTCGTATCGGAGTTCCCATGCCGATGGACCGGGTCGCCGCAGGCATCGCCGCGCTTCAACCTTCGGGTTCCGGAAGCAAAGCCGCCGCTGCCGCGATCATGACGAGCGATACTTTTTCGAAAGAATATGCGGTTGAGGTGAAAACCTCGGCTGGTTCCTTCCGCGTGGGCGGCATCGCCAAGGGTGCCGGAATGATCGACCCGAACATGGCGACCATGCTCTGCGTCATTTCGACCGACGCCGCGTTGCCTCAGCCAGTTCTCCGGAAAGACCTCAAACGCTCGGTCTCCAATTCCTTCAACCGGATCACAATCGATGGCGATATGAGCACGAATGACACAGTGATCCTCCTTGCCAACGGCCTAAGTGGAGTCGCTCCGTCGCTCCCTGTTTTTTCCGAGGCTTTGGACGAAGTCACCCGGGCTCTGGCCCGGATGATCGTTTCCGATGGGGAGGGTGTCTCGCGATTTGTCGAGGTCGAGGTTTTGGGGGCGGGGAGTGACAAGGAGGCCCGCACCGCCGCCGAGGCGATCGCCAACTCCACACTGGTCAAGTGCGCCTGGGCCGGCGGCGACCCGAATTGGGGCCGGATCCTCGACGCGGTCGGCTACTGCGGCGTCCGCATGAACGAAGCGAAAACGGATATTTTCTACGACAAGCTCGTTGCTGTGAAAAACGGCATCGCGACCAAAACCGCGCATGAAAAACTCCGCGCCATCACGGCGAAGAAGGCGTTCAAGGTCACGGTGGACCTCCATGTCGGCAAGGGAAGCTACTATGTCTGGACGACCGACCTCACCGAGGAATATGTGCGTCTGAACCTTGGCGAATAATGGCGAGAATGACTCCCGAAGCCCGTAGCGAAACGCTCATCGAGGCGCTGCCCTACATCCAGCAATACCGAGGCCACACTTTTGTCATCAAATACGGCGGTTCCGCGATGGAGGACGAGCAGATCGTGGACAAATTCCTGCGCGATGTCGTGTTTCTCGAGGCGGTCGGGATCAATCCGGTTCTCGTCCATGGCGGAGGCAAGGCAATCACCGCAAAAATGAAAGCCGCCGGCCTCGCCGCGCATTTCATCGACGGGCTCCGTGCGACGAACGAGACGGCGATCCACATTGTCGAGGAAACCCTCGATCGCGAGATCAACCCCTCGATTGTTGAAAAAATCCAAGAGTTCGGCGGACGCGCCCGAGGTTTTTCCGGCAAGGATGTTTTCGTGGCCCGAAAGCTCGAGCGCCAGGCCGTGGTGGATGGCGAAACGATCGATATCGGCTTTGTTGGCGAAGCGGAGGGCGTCCATGCCGCTGCTGTCGGCGAGGCGGTCCACGCGGAGATCGTTCCTGTCATCAGTCCCATCGGTTCGACCCGCGAGGGGGTGGTTTTGAACATCAATGCGGACATCGCCGCCGCCTCGCTTGCCGCTGAGTTGAAGGCCAGCAAGCTCATCTATGTCACCGATGTCGCCGGCATCATGCGCGATCCCGCCCAACCCGACTCCCTGATTTCGAGTGTCACCATCGCCCAGATCGCGGAACTCATCGACCGCAAGGTCATCGCCGGCGGGATGATTCCCAAGGTCCACTCGGCCACCGGGGCGCTTCGGAATGGTGTTGGAAAAATCCACATGATTGGCGGCCACACCCAACACTGCCTTCTTCTCGAGATTTTCACCGACGCCGGCATAGGAACCGAAATCGTCCACTGACTAAAAATCCGGGGTTTGATCTAAAAAAAGTTCTCGACGCCACCAATCCATTTGAAATCCTAGTCTCGAAATGAGTGCTCCCTCCCAGAAAGCCGCCGATGGCGGGTTTGTGAGTTTCAATGGTCTCAATGTTAAAAAGACGGCGCTTCCCAATCTCGTTGAGTCTTTGGTGAAAGCCGATCCTCTCAAAGCGCCGAAGGGCGAGACTTTGGGCGAAATCCGCCGCCGTGAAATCGGTCTGCTCCTCGAGGGCCGCCTGGATCGGGAGAGTTCCCTCCGATTGCTTTCCACCTTGGAAGCTGACGACATGTCTTTGCGGTATCTGACGGGATTGATGGCCTCGCGGGCCTGATCGCCCGGCTTTCATGGACCGGGGAGAATCCCCACATTGACAGGTTTTGCGATCCTCGTAGCCTCACGGCCAATTTCATGTCGGACTATCTTTTCGCGTCCACCGAGCGATTCATTTCCCACGCACCCGGGCATTGGCCTGAGGTCTCTCCTGATTTGTGGAACGACTGGCGCTGGCAGCAGAAGAACCGGGTCAACTCATTGGCGGGATTGGAGAGCCGCTTAAAGCTCACCACCGAAGAGCGCGCCGGGGTTCTTCTTGCCGGAACCAAGCTCGCGCTGGCGGTGACTCCCCACTATTTCAACCTCATTGAACCGGAAAACCCCGATTGCCCGATCCGTCGTCAGGTGGTTCCCCGCATGGAAGAGGGCTGGGATTCGCCCCATGACATGGTCGATCCGTGTGGGGAAGATGCCGCAATGCCGGTTTCCGGGTTGGTCCACCGCTACCCGGACCGCGTGCTGTTTTTGGTCACCGACCGCTGCGCTTCCTATTGCCGGTATTGCACCCGCAGTCGCGTGGTGAGCGGGGTGGGGGAGCAGGAACTCCACACCGACTTCGAGGAGGCGTTCCGCTATCTCGAAAAGCATGTCGAAATCCGCGATGTCCTCCTTTCCGGCGGCGACGCACTGTTGCTCTCCGATTCGAAATTGGAGGGAATCCTTAAACGCCTTCGAAGCATCCGCCACATCGAATTTTTGCGGATCGGATCGCGGGTCCCCATTTTCATGCCCCAGCGCATCACCCCCGAGCTCTGCGCGATGCTTCGCCAATACCACCCGCTCTGGATGAGCGTGCATGTGAACCATCCCCGTGAATTGACCGTCGAAGTGCGTGATGCCCTCGCTCGTCTGGCCGATGCCGGAATTCCGCTTGGCAATCAAAGCGTCCTTCTTGCTGGCGTGAATGACAACCCCGCGATCATGCGCGAACTCGTCCATAAGCTATTGCTCAGCCGGGTGCGCCCCTACTATCTCTACCAGTGCGACCTTATCCGCGGTTCCTCCCACCTCCGGACCTCGGTATCGAAGGGTATCGAAATCATCGAATCCCTGCGAGGTCACACGAGTGGCTATGCGATCCCGCAGTTTGTTATTGATGCCCCGGGTGGCGGGGGCAAGGTCCCGGTGAACCCGAACTATGTCGTCTACCACGACCAGGAAAAAATTGTCCTCCGGAACTTCGAGGGCAGGATTTTTGAATACCCGGAACTCCCCGCCCAGCCCGTCCCAAACCACCACGCCAGCGAGTTGATGACGGTCTGATGTCGTGAAGCCACGGGGAAGTCGCTTCCTTTCTGACTCATTGCCAGCCAACCCCGCGCCCAATATTTTGCTCTGCCCATGGGCTTTTTTGGTTGGAGTCTTTTTTATGGCCCCGTCTTCCCTTAAGGGATTGCGGTTTTCACTCGAATCCAACTTTTTAGACTCTCTAAAATCAACAATGAATGCGTTTAAAGAATCTCTATTTGCGGTTGAGGTTTAAGTGATCGCATCTGGCACAAGTCTTGCTGTGCTACCGCCACATGAACACTCTTGCCGCCCTCGACCATTACAATTCCCTCTGCGACGAACTCGACAGCTTCATGCATGAAGAAAATTCCCAGCTCCGATTCAATGGAGGGGATGAAAATCATCTAGTGGACCGCAAGCGGGGGATTCTGGCGAAGTTGGAGGGCGCATTGCAGATGCTCCGGGTGGCTGGCCCGGTTCGCACCGCCGATCACGCGGCGTCTTGCGAGGTTCGCAAGCGGGTGATGGCGAAAATCCTGAAACTTCTTCTTCTCAGCCGCGAGAGCGAGCAATTGCTTTTGAAAAACTCACTGCGTGCCGCTCCGCGTGTGGAGGCACCGAAGGTCGCTCCAGCCCGCCTCGCCAGCACTTACAAGACCAAGAAGACCCCGGCGAAGGGAACTTCCCAAGCGGAAGGTTCCTGGGCCGTTTGGTAACTCACGCGCCCTTGCGGCGGCGGAGGTTTGTGGTTTAATCCGGCGAGTTCCATGGCTCAAAAAACACTCCCGATCACTCCCGGACAGAAATACAAGTTTGTCGTCAAATCGGCCGAGGAGGCCGCATCGATCATCAGGGACAAACTTGGAGAAATGGCCCAGGTCATTTCGGTTCGCCAAGTGGAGGGCGAGGGGCTGGCTCGTTTCCTGAAGTCTCCTAAGCTCGAGATCATCGCGCAGGTTCCGCCCGCCGCCATTGAGGCTCCCGAGGAAAAAAATTCCGAGTCTGCCACCGAACCGGTGGAGTCCGTGGAAGAGGAGGCTCCCCAGCGCCGCAAGGGAGTCCGCCAGCGCAAGCCCCGCGCGGCCGCTCCCGCCGCAGCTCCCGCCCGTGAGGAGACGGACTATGTTTCCGAGACTTTGGTTCGGGCGATGTTCAATCACCTGCCGACCGGTCGGCTGTGGACGATTCTTTCCAAGGCGGGCATCCCGACGGAATTTCTTGCCCAGATCGGTGAGCAGCCCGAGACGCGGGGCTTAAACGACCAGCCGCTCCAGACCGCGATTTCGCGTTTTGCGTTGTTGATGCGTGACCGCGCCCCGGGCCGCTCCCTGGCTCTCACTAACCGCGTGGCCTTTTTCGGATCGCCGGGTTCAGGGTCAACTACAGCGCTGTGCAAGCAACTCGCCGCCGATGTTTTTCTCCGCGGCCGCCAGGCCTGTGTGATGAAGCTCGAGGCGGACGAGCCGAATTCGAGCGAGGGTCTGGCGATGTTTTGCGAGGCTTTGGGGGTGCCGTTGCTCCGCACCACTGCCGAACTCCGCAAAATCCCCGAGGACGCGGCGGTCTATTTCGATCTGCCGGGAATGCCGTTGACGGGAAAAAACATCCGCCACATCCAAAAAATTTTTGATGAACTGGGCATCGAGTCCCGCGTGCTGGTGGTGAACGCCGCCTACGAGCGCCAACTCATCCAGGAAGCCTACACCCGCGCCAGCGCGATCGGGGGCACTCATGTCGTCTTCACGCATGTGGACGAGATTCCTCGCTGCGGGAAGCTTTGGGAGTTCGTTCTCGATGACGGGCTCGTCCCGCTTTTCGCCAGCACGGGTCAAAATATCGCCAGTGATTTCGACCGCCATGTGATCGATCTGCTGGTGCGGAGAACACTCACCGCCGGTGACGAGTAATTGAGAGGAAAGGGGAATGATGAAATCACTTAGGTTGACACTCGGCGCTTTGTTGGCGGTTCTTGCCCTCGCGGGATGCGATGAGGCGCCGCAGGTCATCGGGCCAAAAATCGAAACGCCCCCCTCGTCACCCACTCCGGTGAAGCCATTGAAAATCGGTGTTTATTTGCCACTGGAGGGCGTGATGGCGGCGAGCGGGGATTCGATGCTGAACGGCTTGGTCATCGCTGCCGAACAGGCGAACGCCGCGGGTGGCGTCCTGGGCCATCCGGTTCAACTCGTCGTGCGCGATACCAAATCCCAACCCGACCGTGTAGCGAAAGCCGTGAGCGATCTTATTACCAAAGACGAAGTCATCTGCCTGATTGGCGGTCTGACTGGTGGGGGTGCCGAGGCCTCGGCCATCGCCGCCGAGTCGGAAATTCCGCTCCTTGCTCCAGGCTCCACTATGCCGGGTGTTCCATCGAGTGAGCCATGGACGATCCGGTTGTGCTACTCGGATTTTCTCTCAGGTCGAGTGATGGCGAAGTTCGCCGACTCGCTCGCTGCGAAGCACGCTGTGGTTCTTTATGAACTCGACAGCGACTACGCCAAGGCCCTGGCGCTGTCGTTTGGAAAAAGCTTCAAATCCAAGCGTGGAAACAAAATCAGCGGCGAGCCATTTCTGACTGGCACCACGGATTTCCATGAGCACATCGAGGAGATAAAAAAACTCAATCCCGATGTCGTTTACCTGCCAAGCGATGCCAGCCTTGCCGCAGCGATTTTGGTGCAGGCCCGCGCGGCAGGGTTGGAGATGCCTTTTCTTGGCACGGCGACTTGGGACACCGAGGAATTCCTGAAGGAATCCGCTGAGGCATCAAGGAATTGCTATCTTCCTGGCCGTTATGTTCCCCTGTCCGGCCGTAAAGTTCCAAGCGATGAAACCGAAACAAGCCGCGCCTTTTTGGCTGGCTATCTGGAAAAATACAAAAAAGCCCCTGGGGCCATGTCGGCCATCGGATACGATGCACTACGGACATTTCTGGAGGCCTACAAGAATGCCCAAGGCCAAAAGGGGGAACCTCTCAGGTCCTTGCTCGTTGAGACGACAAATTTTGAGGGAGCCACCGGACCCATTACAATCGATCCCGCGCTGGCGGTCTCGAAAGCCATCCCGATTCTTACAGTGAAGGATGGCGATTTTTGGTTTGTCGAAACGCTCGTTCCGTAGGAAGCCTCTTTTTCCTTGGAGGGGCGCGGGGCGGTTTCTAGAGTGTCCGCCCTTATGAAACCCGCCATTCGCGTAGCCGTCACCGGTGCAGCCGGTCAAATCTCCTACTCCCTCCTACCCCGTATCGCCTCCGGCGCCATGTTCGGCCCCGACCAACCGGTGATCCTCCAGCTTTTGGAAGTGCCGGTGGAAAAAGCCATGAAAGCCCTCGAAGGCGTGGCGATGGAACTCGACGACTGCGCATTTCCGCTCCTGCAAGGTATGGTGCTAGCCGACGACGCGAAGATCGGCTTCAAAGATGCCAACTGGTGCCTCCTCGTGGGCGCCAAGCCCCGTGGTCCCGGCATGGAGCGCGCCGATCTCCTCAAGGACAACGGCAAGATTTTTACCACCCAAGGCCGCATCATCGATGAGGTTGCCGCCGACAACGCCCGCGTGGCTGTGGTAGGAAATCCTGCGAACACGAATGCCATGATTGCCGCCAGCATGGCCCGCCGCCTCACGCCCGACCGCTTCACCGCCATGGTCCGCCTCGACCAAAACCGCGCCCAGACCATGCTTGCCAAGAAGACGGGCGTCGCGACCACCCAGGTTTCGGACATTTTTATTTTCGGCAATCACAGCCCGACCATGTTCCCCGCTTTCAGCCACGCAAAAATCCAAGGTCAGCCCGCCGAGAAATTGGTCAACGACCGCGCCTGGCTCGAGGGCGAGTTCTGCGAGAAAGTCGGCAAGCGGGGAGCCGCCATCATCGCCGCCCGCGGGGCTTCCTCGGCCACTTCGGCCGCCAACGCCCTCATTGATCATGTCCGTGATCTCGTCACTCCCGGCAAAATCCATTCTGTCGCCGTGAAATCCGAAGGCCGTTATGGATTTGACCCGAATGTCTGGGCCGGAATGCCGGTCAAAACCACTTCTCCTGGCGCCTATGAGGTCATCACCGGCATCGAGATGGACGACTTCGCGAAGTCCAAAATCGCCGCGACGAACAAGGAACTCGTCGAGGAGCGCTCTTTCGTTGCCGAAATGCTCGGCTGAGGGTCCTCGCCGTTACAGCTCCTTCTCAAGCCGCTCGCCGAGCCACTGCTTGATCATGCTCTGGTAGTTCAAATACCGGGAGCGGGCGAGCCGTTTGATTCGGGCGAGCATGCGGGGATCGAAGCGTAGCGTGACGGTCATCGATTCGCGGTTGTCGGTTTTCAAAACCGAGGAATTCATCAACCGCGGGTCGAGGCTGGATTCCTTCCAGAAGGCGCGTTCATCCTCCTCCGAGTCGAATTCGGGGATGTCGCGCCAGTTTTTGATTACACGCATGGCTAGTTCGACGCCTCCTGGGATTTGCGCTCGAGAAAGACCATCTCGTCCTCCGTGGCGGGACGCGAAAAAATCACGCGGTGGCTTTTGCCATCGGTCCAGAATACGGAAAACAACGCTTTGCCGGACACGGATCGTCCGAGGCAGAAGTAGCGCGCCTCGCGGCCGGGTTCCAAATCGGTGTCGGGAAATATCCGGATGCTGAAGGGATCCTCGAACGACTCTTCGATCTCGCCGGTCGAAAGTCCACGCGGTTCGGGAAAACCGCCTGTCCAGTCGAACTCCATCAGGCTTGCGGCGCGGGTTGGATCAACTCGATCTCGTAGCCCTCAGGGGCATCGATGAAAGCGATCACCGAGCCCTTGGAGGTTTTGGTTGGGCCATCGCTTAGGGGATATCCAAGCGAGGCGGCGTGCTTGGTGAAGGCCTCAATGTCATCGACTTCGAAGGCCAGATGCGTCAGGTCGGGACCCACGACCACAGGGCCGCTGCCGTCGTATTTGCAAATCTCGATCTCCTGCTCGGTGCCCGGGGCTTGAAAAAAAACCAACTCGGAGCCGCGTCCGCTTTTGCTTCGGCGGGTTTCCTGAAGGCCGAGAACATCGCGGTAAAAAGCCACGGTTTTGTCGAGGTCGCTGACACGGTAGCGGGTGTGGAGAAGTCGTTTGATCATGGGTTTGCGAGAGGATTTATCCCTGTTTGGATTACCTCCCGCAAGCCCCATCGGGCCGGATCCCTTTACAAGCCGCTCGGGTAGGTTTCCTCCACCTCGCCTGGAACCCAGGCCACCGTTCGCTCGAGCGGTTCCACCGCGCGGGTTTCATCGATGTGGAAAATTCCATCGAATTGATCCGGCAGCGAGGCGGCGAAGTAGTGGCTCTGGCGCTCCGTTTCGGGGTGGTAAACCACGCCGATCGCCCGTTCGAGACGCATAGGGCGCAGTGCCTCCGCTGTGGCGGGATGGTCGTGGAAATCCAGCCAGAAATTCCCCATGCCCGATTGGTGCATCAGCATTTCATAGCTTCGCGAGAGCGCGGGACGAACGGTCTTGTGCTCGGCGGGACCGTCCCACTCCGAGGCGGCGGTGACCGTGCCGGTGAATGTCGTAAAGCCGATCAGAACCGCTTCGTCTCCGAAATGCTCGCGGCACAGTTGGCCGATGTTGAATTCCCCATGGCGTCCCATCTGCGTGGCCAGAGCGTTTCCCACATGGGAATTGTGGGCCCAGACGACGACCCGCGAGTTTTCGTGGATGCGGTTGATATGCGTCATCAGGGCAAGGAGGGTATCCATCATGTGGCGGTCGCGGAGGTTCCAGGACTTCACATCGCCTCGGAGCATCGTGCGGTAGTAGTTTTCGGCGTTGGCGACGACAGTGGCATTTTGCTCGGCATGGAAAAAATCCTCCTCAGCCTCCTCGCCGTCGAGTTGCAGGTAGGAGCCTTTTTTGCGGCGGAGTTCGGCCAGCGCGGAGACAACCTCCTCCTCACAGCTTTTTGAGACCCCCGTGCCTGTGAACAGTCCGTATCGTCGCGAGTCGCCACCGAAATGCTCGAAGCATGAATACCTTTTTACAAAGCGGTGAGAAGCGGCGGGGTCCAGCTTTTCAAGATAGGCCACGACCTCCTTGATCGACTCGTTCAGGCTGTAGAGATCGAGCCCGTGGAATCCCGCTTTGGCGTGGTTGTTGCTTTGCGACTCGTTGTGCTCGCGGAGCCAACCGACAAAATCGAGCACATCGGAATTCCTCCACATCCATTGAGGAAATCGTTTGTAGCCACCGAGCGCCTCGACGGCTGAATCGTCACCATTCATTCCTCGAACGAATCGGTTCACGCGCCACGAGTCCGGCCAATCCCCCTCGACTGCCACGGCATGGAACCCCAATTCCTCGATGAGGCGACGGGTGATCGCCGCCCGCATGGAGTAAAACTCGTGCGTCCCATGCGTGGATTCGCCGAGGAGGACGAGGCGGGCGTTCCGGCATCGCTCGATCAGGGCATCGTAATCCGCCGATCCACCGGTGAGCGGTTGGGCGGCCTGTCGGATGGATTGGATTTCCTCGTTCATAACGACCCCACGGGTTCGATTTTCGCTCCCATCCGGACGAGTTCGTAGATCGTATCGTCATCCATCTGGCTGAAATCCTCGTAGAATTGGCCCACCCCGTAGAAATCCCCTGGCAGAACCACCGCAACGAACTCCTCGACCAACGGCTCGATCTCCCATTTTGCCGAAGGCGGTGCGGCGGGGGTGGCGACGACGATTTTCCTCACATGCTGTGATCGCAAAACCTGGATCGCCACCCGCATGGTCGAGCCTGTGGCGATCCCGTCATCCACCAGAATCACGATCCGGCCATCGACTTGAAGGGGAAATCGATTGCCGCGGTAAAGGGCCTCCCGACGCATCAATTCCAGCGATTCCCGGCGTTCCACCTCCTCAAGCGTCTCCGGCAGGATGCGGAGGCTTTCAATCACGCTGCGATTCAAAAATCGCACACCGCCACTTGCGATCGCCCCCATGGCGAGTTCCTCATGGTTTGGAACCCCCAACTTGCGCACGATCAGCACATCCAGCGGCAGGCCGAGTTCCTTGGCCACCTCGTAGCCCACCGGAACACCTCCCCGTGGGAGGGCGAGAACCACGGCATTCGGGTGGTTTTTGTATTTGGAAAGTTTTCCGGCGAGGATGCAGCCGGCGTCATTTCGGTCTTTGAATCGCGCGTTCATGCGTGCTGGAAAGCTGGCTGGGATACGGTTTCGTGGGATTTTGTAAGATGAAGTTCGAACCAACGCGCGGCGAGGTTCGCGACCTTGTCGAGCGCTCCCGGTTCCTCAAAAAGGTGCGTCGCGCCGGGAATGATCGCCATTTTCCGGATGCAGTGCAGGTGCTCGTAGGCATCGCGGTTGAGCTGCAGGACGGCTTCGTCCTTCTCTCCTACGATCAAAAGGGTGGGTGCCCAGACCTCCTCGAGATCCTCAAAAGCGAGATCTGGCCTGCCACCTCGTGACACAACCGCACCAACTTCATCGCCTAAAATCGCTGCCGCCTTGAGGGCTGCCGCACCCCCGGTGCTGGCTCCGAAGAAGCCAATCCGGCAGTGGTTCGAGCGAGGGTGGCTGCGAATCCAATGCGTCGCCGCGACCAGGCGGTCGGTGAGGAATCCGATATCGAAGCGGTAGCGGCCATCCGCCAAATCCTCGGCCTCCTCGTCATGCGTGAGGAGATCGAGCAAGACCGTTCCAAGGCCGGCCTCGATGAGTTTGGAAGCCACGAACTGGTTGCGCTTGCTGTGGCGACTGCTGCCGCTTCCGTGGGCGAAGAGGATAATGCCTTCGGCGTTGGCCGGCATCACCCAGGTTGCCTCGAGTTCCTTGGAATCGACGGGAATTTGAATGATGCCTGAAAAGCCGTCCTCGGCTTCGTGCAGGCGGGATTGTTTTTTGGAAAGATTTTTGACCATGGTGGAGTTTTGTTTTGCGGATCCATGCACTAGCGCCCGGATCCTTGCTGGCAGGAAACTCCACCGTGCCCCCTCTCTCAATGGGGTGAACTACCGCACGGGCGTTGAATCTTATTTTTCGCGGACCGAGATTTCCGGGCAGTAGATGGCAGCAGGTTCGCGGCGCCACCAGGCTTTGTCACCGGATGTGGTGAAGGAGTAATCGTCGGAAATCGCTCGGACGAACTTCGGGGGCTTTTCGGGAAAAGGATTGGTTTGGAGAAGGGCCAAAACCTCGGGCGAGCCTTGCAGGAGGCGGATCAGGAATGATTGAAACCACGGTGTGGATTCGAATCGTCCGAGAGCGGCGAACCACATTTGCCAGTCGAGACGTGGTTGGTAGGGCGCGATCATTGGCGGGGGACGATCAAGCGCGCCGGGTTTGTAGAGGAACTCGTAGGTTCGCCAGTCGTGTCCGTCGTTGCTGCCTTGGACCAAAATTTCGCGGCGTTGCGTGGTCATGACGGCAAACAAGCCGTAACTATTGACCGTGCGAAAGGGGGCGATGCGGAAATAAAGCGCCGCAAGGGGTTCGAGGGATGCGGGGATGGATCGGAAGGCCGAGGCGAGGGGAATCACGGAGAGTGTCAGGATCGTCGCGAGAACGGGCGTTCGTATGCCTGCAGGCAAAAACACGGCAGGCGCGGTTTTTTGATGCAGGAATTTCGGCCAGCACCGGTCATCAAAAAGCAAGAGGCAGAGGGCGGCGCAGAGGAGGTTGAAGAAAGCGTAGTTGCCGGTGAGGGCGATTCCCGCCTGCAAGGCCAGCGTGGCCCAAGCTGCGATCAGGCGGGGATTTCTTGGAAGGAAAAAGGCGAAGGGCAGTAGGAGTTCGATGAAAAACATCGAGCCGCAGAGAATGGTCAGAACCTCTTGCGGAACTTGGTGGGCGAACCAAGCCAGAGGATTTGGGAGAGGTTGGGTGAGAAAATGAAAATCCAGCGCGCGCAGACTGGGCCAATTGGGATCGCCGCTTGTGAGCTTCACAACGCCGGAGGAAAACATCAGGCGGAACAGAAGGGCTGCGACAGCGAAGCGAGCGAGTCGCGGCGGTTCGGCGAGCGTCCAATTCGGGCGCCAGCGCCAGGGCGAGAGAAAGATCGCCAGAAATCCCGTTTCGATCAGAAGCGAGTCCCATTGAAATCCATAGAAATCCTGCGCCGCCACGCAAAGAGAGAGCATCACGGCCCAAAGAATGAAAAAGCAAAGCGGTTGGAGGATTCCGAGAAGAGCGGCGATCGAGGCGGCGAGGCCAATGTCGGTGAGAAGTTGCAGGGTTCCGAGATCGGGTGACAACCAAGCCAGGGAGGGGAGGGCCCAGAATGCGCCATCGCCAAGGTGGTTCTCCACAGCTTCAAAAAATGGACCGACCGGAAGAATGCCATCGGGTCCGTTGAGACCGGGGGCCTGATGGCGGTAGGAAAGTAGCGCAATGAGGAAAATCAGGGCGAGAGCTCTCAGAAAGAGTGCGTTCCCGAATGCGAACGAGGGGCGCTGAACCGAGTAACCCCAGAAAATGCGAGTGAGCTTGGAAAAGAACCCACGGTGGGTAGCCACGGCGGCGTAGGATCTTTCAAAGAGCGCCGCGAGCATTTCGCTTTGGCGATAGGCGAACTTTCCACACTTCGCCGCGAGGCTGTGCGGGGCTGTGAGTTCCAGCACGGCCTCGGCCCCAGAAACCCTGGATCCGTCGGGGCGGATGAGTTGCACCGCGCGGTCGAATTCCTCTGGCGGGATTTCTGGAAAGTCCGCTGTGCCTTCGCTCGATGAGCGGTATTCAACAGAATCGCCCATCAATTCCCGCCAGCGTTCGATCCACTGGCGACAGAACCCGCAGGCCCCATCGAACACCACAACCGGGCGATTCATTTTTTTAGAAGCTTGGCCAAGGCGACTGCGGGGTTTTCGACGGTTTGTGCCGTGATGGTCAAAGTGCGGATGCGGCTCGAGGGGAGGCGAAATTTCAGGTCGCGGAAGGTTCGTTCCAGCACGGTCATCAATCCGCGCGCTCCGGTTTCCTCGTTGCGGGCGAGGGCGGCGAGCTTGCGGAGGGCGTCGGGCTCGAAGCGGAGCTTGATGCCATAGGCGGCGAAGGAGCGCTCGTATTGGTGGATCAGGCTGCTCTCGCTTTTTCCGAGGACTTGGTAGAGGTCGTCCTCATCGAGGGCATGGCAGGCGGCACGGACGGGAAGGCGCCCGATGAATTCCGGTTCGAGGCCAAAGCGGATGAAATCGCTGGTGTTCGAATGCCCGAGCGCTTTGGGGGTTGCCATCTTGGATTGCCCGAGGCGGGTAGTGACGATTTCGTCCAGCCCCACAAACGCGCCGCTGGCGATGAAAAGAATGTGCTTCGTCGAAATGCTGTCGGGCATTCCCGGCGTGTTGCCCCGCGCGGCAGCCATGGCGGATTGGAGTTGGCCCGTGACATCGTTGGGGGAAAGAACCGGCACATCGCCGTCCTCCATGATTTTGAGGAGATTGGTTTGGACCCCGCGCCCGGAGACATCACGGCCGCTTTCGGCGCGGGAGGCGAGCTTGTCCACCTCATCGAGGTAGATGATTCCATGCGAAGCGCGGTTCACATCGCCGCCGGCACGGCGAATCAGGTCGCGCACCAAGTCGTCCACATCGCCGCCGACATAGCCGGTTTCGCTGAATTTCGTGGCATCGGCTTTGACGAACGGAACGCCAATGAGGTCTGCCGCTGAGCGGATCAGATGAGTTTTTCCCACTCCGGTGGGACCGAGCAGGAGGACATTTTGTTTTTGATAAAACGGGGCCTCGTGGCCTTCAAGCGACAGCCTGACATGCTGGAAATGGTCGCAGAGTGCGACGGAGAGGACTTTCTTCGCCTCTTTCTGGCCGATGACGAAGCGGTCAAGATGACGCGCGATGTCGGCGGGTTTGAGGGAAAAGGAAAACTCGAGGGAGGCTTTGGGTGCACGGCGCACTGCGGCCTTGGAAATGGCAGGCTCGCGATGTTTGCGGAGCTTTTTGGGAATACCCGCCGTAACGGGTCCGAGGTCGTTGGGTTTTATCATAGCTTGTGGAACGGCGGTGTGTTGAGCGGAAGCGTAGGGACGTGACTGGCTACCCGCAAGCGGCGGGAACCGCTTGCTGGAGCGCATAAATCGCGACATCCACCGATTCGGCTCCAAGAAGGGATACGGGCTCGCCTTTCAAATCGAACCCTGCACGATGTGCCGGACCTGCTGAGACTTCGGAAACTCGCGGCGTGTGCATGCGATAGGGCGTGTGATGCACCCGCCCAATCATCAGGCGTCCTTTGCGGTCCGTCGAAAACAGCAGATACCGTTCGAGAAGAAAAAACTCGAGCGAGCCGGGTTCCGCCAATGTGGACTGCGTGACTGGTGTCCACTCGTAGCACCATGGCGCACCGGTTTCGCCTTGTCGTCGGCACTCGTATCGGATCGCACCGGCTTGGCGTTTGGCGGTCATGGTCACGTGAAAATACGGGAGATGAAAAAAGTGCCGGGCGATGGCGACGGCGATGGGTTGATTGCAATCCAGTGAGTAAAACCACACCCCGGGTTGACCATTGGCATCATGGACATAGGTCCGAACATTCAGCTCCAGGAACCAGGAAATCCTCGGCAGGGGAGGCAGCCATGCCGGACGAACCCGCTCCATGAAAAACGGCACCACGCCGATGTAGGCATCGCCCCCGAAAGAATCGACAAACAATCCCTTCGGCAGGGTGGACTGCACGGTCGGGGCATCGATTTTCCAGTGGGCAAAAAGCAATTCGCTCCAGCGTTGTTTCCCGACGATGGGAGAGGAAGGTCGCTCTCGCGCTGCGAGGCGCTGGGCTGTCGAGGGTTGGTTCATGATGGAATTCAATCGTCAATGGGACCGGACAGTCGCTTCTTCAAAAGCTTGCGATGCTTGGTAACCCGACCGCCCACGCGCTGACGCCAGAGGCGAAAGCTGGATGGCTTCAACTCGCGACGCATGATCCTGATCACATCCCGCTCTGTAGCTCCCGTGCGTTCCCGGATTTCCTCGAATGTTGTGCGATCGTGCCATGCGAGGCGAATGATGGTGGAGATCGATGCGGGATTGATGGGCGTCTTCACAAGTCGGCGAAGAGGTTTTTTTGATCGCGGAGATGACGACTCATCTTTTCCCAAAATGGAAAAAATCCCGAGCCCGCGAGTTGAAATGCATGGGTGTCTGAAGCTCGGCGTAACAGAGTCAGAGTAATGCCCGAGGATTTTAGGCGCTCGCGCACATCTGGCAGAAGATCCGCAACAGGTCCAATGGTTGGAGCAAAAGCCACGACTTCTTCCAGTCGATGATTCGCCGCCCAAGCAGCTAGGGAGGCTGCGGGATCGTTCCCGGTTATCCACTCTGTTGGACACGAAAAATGTGCCGCCGCACGCGCTAGTCCATCTGCAAGGGCTTTCGCATGAGCCGCGATGCTCCGCTCGCTAAGGGCGAGGGTGTTGCGGCTGTAGTCCTCATTTGCAAATGCGGCGATGGAGACCGGAGCAAGTTTTGCAAGAGGCCCGATTTCAGGAACCAAGTCGTCTGTATGAAGCCAGATTCCCACCCGTCGCTCCCAGCGTGAGATCGTCGCCGGATAATCGACCAATGCTTGGCGGGTGGTGTCGGCAAACTCGGTGGCGACGATTGGAACAACCGCGCCATCAGCGATCCGCTCGATGCCAGATCGATCAGAAAGCAACTCGGGCGCGTATTTTTCGATGTTCGAGGCTCTGACCAAGTAGGTTTTTCCCGGGGTCTGCAAGCCGGCGACCCATCGCCAGGACAGGGTGTTGCTGGCGGGATCCGCGTCAAAAAGGTGTCTGTAAAAAACATCCGCCCCGAGTTCCCAAGGCAAGCGCTCGGCGTGAATCCAATAGCTGGCCCACCACATCCGGGCGTGATTGTGCACATACCCGGTGTCGATCAACTCCCGGGCAATCGCATCCATGCAGGCCACGCCACTTTTGCCTGCCGCCACGGCTTGCACGCGTTGCAGAGTCGCCTCGGGCAGCGTCTCATGGAGCTCCCGCACGCGCTGTCGCCAGGAATCCCAGACATGGGGGCGGCGTTCCAGCCAGCCCTTCCAATACCTCCGCCAACAGACTTCCTGGACCCATTTCTCGATGCTGAGGAACTGATGCTCTTGGAGCGAATCCCTTAAAATTTCATCCTCCAAAATGGTTCGGAAGCGCAAAGCCGCACTCAACCGTGAGACATTCCGATGCTGCGATTCCACATGGTTTCGCCGCTTCGCGTATTGTGTGATGCTGGGTAAAAAATCCGCCCAAGCACTCAGGGCATCGTGACGAGTCAGCGGGAGGAAATTCATCCCTGCAGCACCGCCAGCGAATATTTTGTCAAAATGGTCACGGTTCCTTGCTTACGCTGCGCCGGATTTTTTAGATGCAACTCCTATGGGGGCGCGTTCTGCGGTTCAGGGAGAAATTCACCGGCACCTCGACGCTGCCAGCGGAGGGAATGCCCGCCATGGTGCGGGGCTGGAAGCGCCAGGATTTGACGGCTCGGAGGGCGGCTTGATCGAGGACACCGAAGCCCGAGCTTTGGGCAATGGTCGTGGAGAGCGGGCGCCCTTCGGCGGAGACATCCACGCGGATCATCACTCGGCCTTCCCATCCGTTGCGGCGCGCGAGATCGGGGTAACTCGGAGGCGTGTTTTGAATCACGACCGGCTTGGGGA
>JBMTBF010000004.1:0-21723 GCA_049429585.1 Terrimicrobiaceae bacterium
CCGTGTATTCCATGGCGATCGGGTGGGCCTTGATCGTGATGCCGCGCTCGCGCTCTAGGTCCATCGCGTCAAGAAGTTGTTCTTGCGCCTCCCGTTTTTGAATCGTCCCGGTGGCCTCCAGCAAACGGTCGGAAAGTGTGGTCTTGCCGTGGTCGATATGGGCGATGATGCAGAAATTGCGAGTATTCTCGATGGCCATGAAAAGCCGGGAAATATCGGTGAGCCCGAGGAAGGGGTCAATCCCGGCGTTAAACGGAGGATTTCCGCTGACGCGAGGGGAGGTGGGGCCTATCGTTACGGGCGATGGACGAACCCGACAGACATGAAAATCCTCCGCCCCCATTTCGATGGAATCCGAAAGTGATCCAGATGGTGGCGCTCGTCATGGTCGCCTTGGCCCTGCCGCTGACAATCGCCATTTATGGAATCCGCGACATCCGCAAAGCCAGTGAATCGACCGTCGATGCGGCGGGCTTGCGCTCAGTGTTGGAGAATATCGTGGATGAAAAATGGCAGGCACCGGTTTTAGCGGGAGCTTTTCGATCGGTCGGGTGTGAAGTGCCGGATGGAGAGGCGTGCTTGAAGGCGGGCGACGCCCTCCAAAACCTCGTGCGGGAGAGTAGCGGGATGGTTTTGGCTCCAGAAAAAATCGAATCCGGCGGCACGCGCTGGATCGTTCAAATCCCCGCCAACCGATCTTCGGCTTTTGAGTCCGGGCTTGCCGGGGCCGGGTTCTCATCCCCTGGCGGTGAGCGGAATGGCGATCCGGTTTTTTACTCCGTTGAAATCCGTATCGCTCCCTGATTTTTCCGCTGGCCCAAGTCGCCTCTTGCAATGGGGGCAAACCCGTCTTTATTGGTCCGCAAGATGGTAGCCAACGAGGAAGCCTTGGCGAAATTGCTCAGCGACGACGACCCCTCCACGGTCCAGTTGGTCAAAGAACAACTCGCCGCGATCGCTGAAGAAAATCCGGAACTCCTGGGGGAAATGGCTGCCGGTCGAAGTTCCCCGCTTCAACGCCACGCCTCCGAGGTTTTGAGAGTCCTGCGGGCCCGGGAGGCTGGTGGCGACTTTTTGCTTTTCTGCCACCTAGGCGGGGATCGCTTCGATATCGAAAAAGCCTCCTGGATTCTCTCACGCGCCCTTTTGCCCGAGGTTTCGACCCTGCCCTACGAACAAACCGTTAACGATTGGGGTATCGAATTTCTCTCCCGCATCCACGGCGCGGCCTCGAACGAGGACCGCATCCGTCTCCTTGGCGAATTCCTCTCCGGCGAACTTCATTTCCGGGGCAACTCGGATTGCTATTACTGCGAGGAAAACTCCCTCCTGCCGAGGCTGCTCACCACACGGTTGGGCATTCCGATCAGCCTCTCTCTCCTTTACATCATGGTCGGCTCTCGGGCCGGAATGAAAATCGAGGGCATCAACCTCCCGGGCCATTTCATCGCCCGGCACGGCGACATTTTTTTCGATCCCTTCCATGGCGGGCGGATTCTTGCTCAAGAGGATTTGCGGAGCATTCTTTCCCGTCAGGGGATCGAGTTGAAGGACAGTCACCTCCTGCCTGCCTCGCCACGCCAGTTCCTCATGCGCATTCTCGCGAATCTCCTCTATGTCTACGACCTTGATGGCGACATCGAGCGCCATGGCATGGTGAAGGGATGGATGGATGCCCTCGCGTGTGGAGTCGCGATGCGATGACAGTCGAGGTCTTGAATATCGGCACGGAGCTGCTCCTCGGCAGCGTGCAAAACACCCACGCTGCCTGGATCGCCCGCCAAATCTTCCCGCTAGGTCTTCGCGTGGCGCGTCAAACCACCGTCCCCGACGGATCTGCGATTCGTGATGCGGTGCTCGAAACCTGCGCACGCGCCGAGGTGGTTTTCATCACCGGTGGGCTCGGTCCGACCACGGACGACATCACCCGCGAGGTCGTTGCCGAACTTCTCGGCAGAAAACTCCACGCCGATCCTGCGATTCGCGCCCACATCGAGGCCCGGCTGGCCGCGCGTGGCTACCAACTCCTCAATCGCATGCTCCGCCAGACCATGGTTCCCGAGGGCGCCGAGGTTTTGCCGAATCCGAACGGCACTGCGCCGGGTCTTTACTTTCCCGCTGTTTCGCATCCCTCCTGGGCCTCGCCGCATTTTTTCCTGCTGCCCGGCCCGCCGCGCGAATTGCAGCCGATGTTTTCCGATTTCGTGATGCCGCGCCTGCGCGAACTCACTGCCGACATCGAGGCAAAGGAATGTCGCGTTTATCGTGTCGTCGGCCTGGGCGAGAGCGCAGTGGAAAAACTCATCGGACTGGAGCTTGAGCAAAACCCTGCGCTGGAAGTCGGCTATTGCGCGAGACCGAACGAGGTCGACTTCCGCCTGATCGGCGCGAGGGAGGATTTGGATGCGGTCGAGTCGCGCGTGATCGAAATCCTCGGCAAGCATCTTGTTTCCCCGGCAGGCGAGGGGATGGAGGAATGGATCGTGTCGGAATTGAAGCGGCGCAACCTTACCCTTGCCACGGCGGAATCCTGCACGGGCGGTCTTTTGGCCAGCCGTATCACCGATGTCCCCGGCGCCTCCGAGGTTTTCCACGAAGGCTTCGTGACCTACTCGAATTCCGCAAAAACCCAAATCCTCGGCCTTCCGCCCGAATTGATCGAACGTCACGGAGCAGTCAGCCCCGAGGTTGCGTGTGCCATGGCCGAGGGTGCCCAACAACTCGCCAACGCCGATTTCGCCCTCTCCCTCACCGGCATCGCCGGCCCCGGCGGCGGGAGTGCCGAAAAACCTGTTGGTCTTGTGCATATCGGACTGGCTCGTCGTAATGCGGCGACGCTCCATATCGAATGCCGTTTTTCCACCGATCGGGCGACCTTCAAGCAACTTGCCACCCAATCGGCACTAGATCTTTTGCGCCGCGAATTGCTCGTTCATTGAGCCCATCGAGCAGGAGTCAAAAAAATCGTCAATAGGGCTTGCCACCCATTGAGATGGGTTTTAGAGACAGACAAGCTCCTCCGAATTTTCTATTAACGATGAGCACCACCAAGTCCAAAGCAGGGGAAAAGTCGAAGGGCGCAAAGTCAACTGACCAAGCTCCCGGCAAGATCGTTTCCAAAACCAAGACGCCGCTCCCCCGCAAAAAGTCCGCCAAGCGCACCACGCTGGAAAAGGCTGTGGCGCGTGTGGACATCGACAAACTCGGGAGCCTCCCTCACAGCTACGGGACGAACTCCATTTTCCTCGCCGCGCAGGATCCGCGCTGGCTTTTCACCTATTGGGATATCGATATCTCTCGCCACCCCGGCGGGCCATGCCATTTGCGGGTGCTGGATGAAAATGGTGCGATCGATCAGGAGATCACCGTTCCTTTTGAGGCGCGCAACTGGTATGTGCCGGTGAAGGAGGCCGGAAAAAAATACGGCGTCGAGCTGGGTTTCTACCGTGGAAAATCCTGGAAGTCGCTGGCTCGTTCCGCAGTGGTGGCGACTCCGCGCGACCGTATCTCCGATTCCGATTGTTTCGACTACGCCACGGTGCCGATCCACATCGGGTTTCAGCGTTTGGTGGAAACGATCACCAACTCGATGTCGATCGAGCAAAATCTCGTTCCCGCGCTGGCCGAGTTGCAACGCTCGGTCTCACACGGCGGATCCTCGGCTTACCCGCTCGAGGCGAATGAGCACGCGATTCTCTCGACGATCCTCGGCAGTGAATTTCTTGCGGAACTTTCCAGCGCGTCGTGGAGTTCCGAGGAACTTCATTCCGCGATCCACCGGCGGTTGCAGGAGCGCTTGGGCTCCGGGGAATTGGGGGAACTTCTTGCGCGGTTGCAGCTCGGTCAGTTCGAGAGCAGTCTCTTCAGCATGTTCTCCACGCTCGGCGCGGAGAGGGTTTCGGGATCGGGCAGTCTTTCCTCCGCTGGTCTTGCCGAGCGTGTTGCGATGGGGCTTTCGAGCTGGCTGAGCAGTTGGAGCGCTGGAGCGCCCGGCGGGCTGGCCGCCTTGTCCAGCGGGGCGCTGTCGAGTGGCGCAAGTGCCGGGATTTCTTTTGGCGGACTCTCCAGCGGCGGGGTGACGAGTTGGTCGGGTGGCGCTGCGGAGACCGGGGCGTCTCAACTCTCCTCCTGGTCCGGCCTGGGGATCAGCTTCGCAGAGACCTTGGCCTCGTGGAATCAGTTGAGCAGTTGGCTCACGGCGATCGGGAGTTCCTGGAGCGGGATCAATCTTTCGAGTTTCGAGCAGGCGGCGCTTTCCAGTTGGGCCTCGTCGGCGATGTCGAGTTGGGAGTCCGGCCCCTCGAGCAGTTGGGGCGCTTGGGAAAACTCCTTCGGCCTCGCCACACGCGAACCCGCATTGAAACTCAGTGCCGAAATCACAGTTCGAGGGCATACCGATCCGCAAAACCGTGTGGTGGTGGATGGTCAGCCAGTCGAGATTCGAGGTGATGGATCCTTTGAACACAAGTTGGTCGTCTCGGGTTCCGGTCGTGCGGTGCCGATCGAGGCGATGGGTCCCGATGGGCGACTTGCGCAACGCTCGTCGATCCTCCTGCAGCCTGCGACCTCTTGAAGCGTCGGAGGGAAAAGCCTGCTCCGTCCGGAAAGGTGGCGTTGGACCGACCGGCTGAAGAGTTTTTGCTCTACCTCGAGGCGGAAAAAAACGCCTCCCCGCGCACAGTCAGCACCTACCGGATCGCGCTCGAGGCGTTTCGGAAGTTTCATCCCGATGGTGAGTGGACCTCGATGCGGGCGGAGGATTTTCGCGGGTGGATGCTCGAAATGATGAAGGCCGAAATGGCGCGGGCGAGCGTGAGGCTCCGGTTCGCGGCGATGCGGTCGTTCTACTCTTTTCTGCAAATGCGCGGGAAGGTTTTGAAGAATGTCCTGCACGAGGTTTTGCTGCCGAAGCGCGAGAAGAGCCTGCCGAGGTTTCTCACCAACGCGCAGGTCGAGACGCTCGTCGATGCGCCGTTGAAAAACGAAAAACACAAGCAGGCTCCATTGTGGATGGCGGCCCGCGACACGGCGATCATCGAACTGTTTTACTCCACCGGCATGCGCCTTGCGGAATTGGTGGGCCTGGATGTGGCGGATGTCGATCCGATCGGCGAAACGGCTCGGGTAACGGGCAAGGGGGCACGGGAGAGGATTTGTCCTGTGGGAGGTCCCGCTCTCGAGGCGATCTCGCGGTATCGTCAGGTAGCGCGGGTGCATGCGGGGCCGCTTTTCATCAACAAATCCCGCCGCCGGCTCTCGACTCGCTCCGTGAATTTCCTGCTCAAGCTCCGCCTGGCCCAAGCCGGTTTGCCAGCCAATCTGTCACCCCACAAATTGCGGCATAGTTTCGCAACCCACCTGCTCGACAACGGAGCGGACCTCCGAAGCGTTCAAACCCTTCTAGGGCACGCGAGTCTTTCCACCACCCAAATCTACACGCATGTGACCGTGGAACGGCTGAAGGCGGCCTATCTGGCTGCGCATCCACGCGCGAAGGATTGAAATTACTCAGCGAACGGCCGCAGGCGGCACGGGGGCTGGAGCGCCGGTTGCAGGTGTGGCGATTTGGTTGGCGGCTTGCTGAACGGGAGTGGGAGGCGCTGACGGGGTGGGGGCTTGCAATCCGGATTGGCCGACAACTGGCAGGCCGGGGCCGGGAATCGGTTTGTTAATGAGCGGGAAGACTTGTTTCTCGGTGTTTTCCAGCCAGTTCAGGTGCTCGAATCGCCACTCGGCCATGTCGCGCACGGTGGCGACATTTTCTCCGACAATCCCGATGCCCGTGGTGCTCTTGGAAGTGGCTGGAATTTTATCGATGATATAGCGGTAGGCCTCTCGGGCGCGGTCGAAGTGGCGCAGGCGTTCGCAGCAGAGTCCGAACTGGTAAATCGCGGGTCCGCGCCAGTCGGGGGCGTCGCTCAACTCGGCGAGCTTCTGGTAAATCTGCGCGGCACCATAAAAATCGCCGCTTTCATAGAGTTCGTTGGCGATTTCATTGCCGGTCTTGCGCTGCCAATATCTCCAGACGGCAGGTTTTTTCTGGCCGTATTTCTGACCGGCTTGGAGGAGTTCGATGGTTTCCTTCATGGCCTCCGTGTCGCGGTTGAGTTTTTTGAGCGACTGGATGTAGAGATATTGGGCTTCGGGCGCCAGCGGGCTCGCCGGGAAGGTGTCGAGGAAGAGTTGCGAATCGGCAACGGATTTCGCGTAATCGCCAGTGAGAAAGGACAGATAGGCCATGCGAAAGGCGAGTTCGCTCGCCTCCTCGGTTGGCATCTTGAGGAGTTTGATCTTGGAGTAGAGGTCGGCAGCCTTTTGATATTCCCCGGCGGCGAAGTGGGTGTGGGCGATCTCCATCTTCGCGCGGAGCGAGGAGTCGGTGTATTCGTCGCCGCTCTTCATCTGGATCGAGGAGTAGAGAACGCTGTAGAACTTGTTAAGGGCGGAGGCGTTGGCTCCGGTGTTGCGGTAGAGGCGGCCGAGTCGCAGAAGAATGTCCAGAGACTCGGGATCGTCCGGGAAGTTCGCGAGGAATTGCTCATAGACGACGATCGCTTTGGCGGATTGTTTTTGTTTTTCCTCCAATTGCTTGCCCATCCGAAGCATGGCATCGCGCTTGCGGGAGGTGGGTGCCCCGACGCGCATGAGCTGGGCGAAAAGCTTTTCCGCCAAAGCGGGGTCGTTCGCATCGAGCGCTTGCTGGATTTCAATCTCCATGCTCTTGACGCTGGCGGCCTCGCCTACCCGGTCGCCGCTCAATCCCAAATCCTCTTCGACATCAGTCTCAAGAGAATCGAACTGGATTGCTGAGGGGATGCTGGAGGTGTCGACTTTGTCGGAAAGCGAGGTGGGTGCCGCCGGCGCAGCAGCGTGTTCCTCCATGGCTGGAGAAGATGGAGCCCCTGCGTCAGGATTTTCTCCGATGGTGGGAGGGGCGGTGATTGCGGCTTGGGTGTGGGCGGTGATTGCGAGGAGTGCCGCAATACCGGCGTGGCGTCTGATCATGATTTTAATCCGAGGTTGTGTAAGTGGCGCTGCTCACCGGCTGCGGGGGAGGTGGGGCAGGACGGAATACGGAATCGAAAAAACCTCCTCCAAGCACCGCCTCACCGCTCGGTGCATCGCCAACTCCTTGAAAGAAATCCTCCGGTTGGTCGTTTTCGATGAATTTGGGAACGGCTGAGGAGACGGTTTTTGCCTCGGAGGGCGGCACGAGTTCATCCGCGGCGCTGGTTGGCGAGTCATCGGACGGGGTGTTATCGACGATTTTGGGAAGGAGAGGGGCCTTGCGGCGGCTCGAAGTGTCATTCGCCACACGCATGGGTGCGGGCTTAGGCAATGTCAACGAGATCGGTTTAGGTGGCGGCGAGGATTTTTTCTTGGAGGTCGAGGCGCAGCCGGAAAACGAAACCAAAGCGGTGCTGATTATGGAAAAAACTAATGTAAAACGAATTGCGTAAATCATAGAGGCTCTTATGATAAAACAACTTGATCGTTTAGAACTGGAGGTTTCGTTCGATTTCATACTTCTTATATCGATCGCAGGGCGGAAAACTTAAAGGGATTTCACAACTCGGCAAGCGGATTCTTGGGGATGTGGGCGGGGAAAATCGCATTTTGGTGTTGGCTTGTCCAAGGCACGGAAAATGCTACGAAACAATCCATGCGATCCCGATTTTTTCCACTCCCGTTCTTCGCCGTGCTATCCGTAGCCATTCTCATGTCGGCTTGCTCGACCCCTCATTCCCGGACGGTTCGGGACAAATCCAACGCCGGAGCGAAGACCGGTCGGATTCAGCGCGTTTCCGACCCTTCAATGATGGCGCCGCCGCAACCGATCCAGAGCAACATCGTTTGGCCTGCCGGGATGCGTCGCCTGGCGATTCTTCCGATTTATTCGGCCCGCCCGATCGATGACATGCAGCGGGACATGGATGGTATTTTTCGCGGGGAGCTTTCCAAGGTTGTGAAATACGAAATCGTCCAAGTGCCCCGCGAGGAAATGCTGAAGCTCACCAGCAATGAGGCAGTCTCCTCCTCGTCGATAATTTCCGCCGATGTCGTCAAAGCGCTTCGTCAAAAGCATGCCGCCGACGCGGTGATGTTCATCGATTTCACGGTGTTCCGTCCCTACCGTCCGATCGCGATCGGGGTGCGCGCGAAGATTGTTGATTTGAGAAACATGGAGGTTATCTGGGTGGCCGATGGAATTTTGGACACGGCCGAGCCGGATGTTGCCACGATCGCCACGCAATTCGCCGGGATGGGTTTGAATGTGCCTTACATCAGCCCCTCGATTCCCAAGGGCAAGGATCGTGAGCAGGGCAGCGGGAACCAAATCATCCTTCAGAGCCCGCGTCTCTTTGCGGGTTTCGTCGCCCACGAGGCGTTCTCGACCCTTGCTCCGCCGCCACCACCGCCGGCCGCCGCCCAGTGATTTTGAAGCGTCAAACGGGGGATTTTGTTCTTGTCGCGATTTGCCGGGACGCGAGTCTATGACCATCGCCATGACTGCGCCGGCCGACCCGAACTCCCAGATGGACGGAACCTCCAACAAGGTTCTGGAGTTGCGCCGGGCCTCGAACGAGCTGAATGCCGAGCTGACCCCGGGAATCATCCACGAGGTGAACAATGTGCTCACCGGGATTTATTTCAATCTGGAGGCGTGTCAGGAAACTCCGGGGGAGGACGGGGCGTTGGCCGAGGCGGTTCTGGAAATCGGGCGCGGTGTCGAGCGGATCAAGGAATTGCTGGCGCGCGCGACACAGATTCACCTGAATGTGGCCGAGCGCGAGACGACCTACCACGACTTGGAGGCGCTCGTGGCCTCGGAGATCGATCTTCTGAAACTTGTTTTTCCCAGAACCGCAAAAATCCAATTCCTCCCGCCTGCGGCCCCGATCCATGTGCATTTGGCCGAGTTTCCCTTGCGCATCGCCTTGCTGTCTGTCGCCGCCCGGGTCCGCCCGTTCCTGCCTGCGGGCCGCACTGAAGTTCCCGTCTCGGTTCTGACAACCTTTCAAATTCATGAGGCCGCCTCCCGCTGCGGCCAGGATATTCCGGCGAATTCCGTCGGGGTGTCGTTCCGTATTCCCTGCGCGCTGAATTCCGCAAAGGAAATCGACGCCTATCCCGCCGCGTCCGCCCAGGAGGATGTTTCGATGTCCATCGCCGATGGAATCCTCGCAGACCTTGGAGGCCGGTTGGTCGTTTGGAATGATCCCGAGGCCGAGGCTTCCGATGTGATTCTTGTTCTTCCCTGCTGCGACTTCTAACCGCTAAAACCCATCTCAACCCGTGAACACAAACCCTCCTTCCATTTTATCGATCGACGACGATCCACTGATTCTCAAGGTCCTCGAGGATCTTGTCACCCGCTCGGGCTACCAATCCGTCACCACGAGCAGTTGCGACGAGGCTCTGCGCTACGCGCTCGAGCGGAAGTTCGCGGTTGTTATCGCCGATCACAACATGCCCGACATGCTCGGAGCGGATCTCCTCCATCGTTTCGCTCAAATCCAGCCTGCCGCATCCCGGATTCTCATCACGGGAATCAAGTCGCTTGATATCGTCACTGCGGCCGTGAACAGCGGGGAGATTTTCCGGTTCGTCACAAAGCCTTGGATCTCGGCCGAGATGATGGCGACGCTCCACAACGCCGTTCAGCGTTACGAGTTGATCGAAACGAACCGCACGCTCGAGCGGACCACGCTTGATCTGAACCAAAAACTCTCCGAGGCCAATTCGCGCCTCGAAAAACAGCTCCGCGAACTCGAGGCCGGCAAGCGGGAACTCGATCTTTCCCACGAGGCCCTGAAGACCAATTTCAGCCGCTCGCTGGAACTCTGCCAGCGCATCCTTTCGACCTTCAATCCACTTCTCGGCGAGCAGGCGAAGGCGGCCCAGAAAATCGCGCAGATCATGGCCGAAACGCATTACTTCGACGAGGAGCAGAAGCATGTGCTTGAAGTGAGCGCCCGCCTTTACGACATCGGCCTGACAGCGGTTCCGTCGGGCTTCATGATGGCTGTTCAAAACAATCTCGACGACACGCCCCCGGAGTTAAAAACCGTTTTCCAAAACCACACGATCCACGGGCAAACCCTCGCCTCTTTCGTGGACCTGCTGAAACCTGTGGGTGACACGATCCGCGCGCACCACGAGAGGTTCGATGGAGCGGGTTTCCCGGACGGACTGGCCGGAGAGATGATTCCATGGCCCGCCCGCTGCCTCGCTGTGATTGTCTACTATGTCACTTGTGGTCTGCCCCACGAGCAGGCGGTGGACAAGATTCTGGAGCAGTCCGGCTCCGCCTTCGACCCCGATGCGACTCGGCTTTTCCTGCGCTGCGCGCAAGCGACTTCCCTGCCGCGCCTGGTGCGCGAGGTCATGGTCGACGAGCTTGATGTCGGCATGCAACTCGCCAGCGGGATCTACAGCCCGACCGGGGTTCTGCTTGTGGCCGAGGGATACCACCTCGACGACAATACGATTAAAAAAATCAGGAACTACAACGCGAGTTCCTCCCTCTTGAGGCAGTTGCTCGTCTACTGCTGAAGCGGCTCAATTCCCGATCAGGGAGCCGACGCGGGTGATGAGTTCGCCGACGGCGAAAGGTTTTTTAAGAAGCGGGTGGCCGGAATGCTGGGCTGCGACTTGTTGCTCGGGATACCCGGAGACAAGAAGCACGGCGGCACCGGGACGCTTTTTCGAAAACAGTTTGGACAACTCGAGACCTCCCATACGCGGCATGACCATGTCGGTAACGAGGAGGTCGGGAGAAAATGATGGATCGTTTTGCAAAATCGCCAAAGCCTCCTCCCCATCGGCTGCTTCAAGCACATTGTGGCCAAGGCGCGAAAGAACGGTTCTAGTGAATTGGCGGAGCGAGGAGTCGTCCTCCACAAGCAGGATCGAGGCGGCTTTGGCGGGGTGTTTCGGAGCCGCTTCCAGCGGCCTCGCGGCAACGGCCTCGGTGGCGCTCGGGAAGTAGATGTTGATCCTTGCGCGGCCTAGCGCGTAGTGCACAAAAAGCAGGCCCTCGTTCTGTTCGATGACCGAGCGCGCGGCAAAGACGCTCCGGTTTTTTTCAAGGTGTCGAGGTTGGGGGGAACCCGTGGCAGGCTCGAGGTCCAGTGAGACGCGGACATAGCTTCCGGCGGGCAACACATGCTCCCCGAAATGCTTTGCCTCACCATGGGATTCGTTGGTCGAGGCGATCAAAACCTGCCCGCCGCCCTGCAACGCTTCGCGGCATGCCACAGCGAGATTGATGAAGACCTGCTCGATCTGGCTGCGGTCGGCTTGTACGGGCCACAAATCCTTGCCGGGTTCGATTTTCAGGCCGATGGATTCGCCGAGGAGGCGGCCCAGCATTTTCAACAACTCTTGGAGCAGTTCCCCGAGTTGAAGGATGCCCTTGCGTGTGGCTGGGGGCTTGCTGAAGGCGAGGAGTTGGTTCGTGAGCGACGATGCGCGAAGGGCGGCTTTCTCGATTTCTTTCAGGAATGCGGTCTGCTCCCTGTTTTCAGCGGATTCCTCCATCAGAATTTGCGCGTAGCCGATCACGACCGAAAGCATGTTGTTGAAGTCGTGGGCAACGCCGCCGGTGAGTTGGCTGAAGGCCTCGACGCGCTGGGATTTTTTCAGGCGCGACTCCAGGTCGCGCAGGCGCGAGACATCCGAAATCATCGAGGAAAGCACGGGATGGGCGCCCTGCGAGGGGCTCACAAAATAGCCGCGCTCGAGGAGGAGTGTGTGTTTGTCGCCGCGCTTGCGGATGCGGTATTCAATCTCGAAGGGTCCTCCCTCATTCAGCACGCGCTGGATTTCCTTTCGATAATCGGCGCGGTCGTCGGCATGGATCAGCAGAACCCATTTCTCAAAACTCCCGAGAAGTTCGTGCGGAAAAATTCCGAGGATCGACTCGGCAGCACCGCAATAAAGCGCCTCGTCGGTGGAGGTGTCCCACTCGCGGAGAATCAACCCGGAGGCCTCGACAGCACCTTCCACGCGGAGTCTCGATTGGCGCAGGGAACGCATTTCCGTATCCAACGCCGCGAATTTATCCGCGTCGGGACCTTCTTCGGCTTCCGGCTTTGTATCCTGTTTTTTCACTCGGGAAACTTTGTCACCTTAATACCTCGCGTTTGAGGTTAAAGGTCTTATTTCAAGCCAAGGAGGGTTCTGGCGTGTTTTTTCGCAGTATCCGCGGGGCCGCCAAGCATCCGGGCGATCTCCTCGATGCGTCCAGTCGCTGTGGTTCCCTTGAGTAGCGTGCGTGTCCGGGAGTCTCCGCTTTCCTTGGCGACGATGAATTGGGACTCGGCGGAGGCGGCCACCTGGGGGAGATGGGTGATGCAGAAGACCTGGTGGCTTGCGGCCAGTTCTTTCATTTTGCATCCGACCTTGGCTCCGATCACTCCGCCTACATTGGCGTCGATTTCGTCGAAGATCAAAATCGGCACGCTGTCTTGGGCGGCGAGGGAGGATTTGAGGGCCAGCATCACACGGGAAATCTCGCCGCTCGAGGCGATGGCGCGAAGCGGGCGTTCCGGTTCGCCAGGATTCGGGGCAAAAAGGAACTCGAGGTGCTCGTATCCCTCCGGCGAGGGATCAGGCAAATCCTCAAAGGCGATTTTAAACCCGGCCCTGGCGAAGCCGAGGTCCGCGAGATGTCGGCGCACGAGGGACTCGAGCTTCGGCGCGGCCTTGCGTCTGGCCTGAGAGAGTTTTTTGCCGATCGCCTCAACCGCTTTTCCGGTCGCTTCGATCTCGGTGTCCAAACGGGATCCACGCTCCTCGCGGTTTTTCAGAGAGGCGAGTTTCTCGGAGGCTTCGCGACCGAACTCGAGAACAGCTTCGACGCTCGAACCGTATTTGCGTTTCAAGTTCTGGATCGTGTCGAGGCGGGCTTCGATTTCGGCCAGAGCCTGCGGGTCGGATTCGACTCTATTGGAATAGTGGTCGATCTCGCGGGACAGGTCTTTCAGGGATTCAAAAATCCCGTTGGACGCCTGGGCGATCGCTTCGGCGGATGGGTCAAGGCGGTGAAGCTCGCGTGCCAATCGTCCGACATCCCCCCACCTCGATGTGATGGAATCCTCGGAATCGCTCAGGATACCGGTCAGCTCCGCGCACACCTCTCCGAGACGATGGGAGTTCGAGGCCGTTCGTTGGCGAGTGATGAGGTTTGTCTCCTCGCCGGCTTGCAGGTTGGCGGAGTCGATTTCGGCGGTTTGATGAGTCAGTAAATCCAGTTCGCGAGCCAAAGCCTCGGCGTTCTCGACAAGACGGCGCTGCTCGTTTTCCAGATCGATCCAATGGCGGCGCATTTCGGAAAAATCCGCGCGGAGTTTTACCGAGTCCGAGAACGAGTCCAGGACGCGCATTTGCTGGTCGCGGGAGAAAAGGCTTTGATGATCGTGTGGACCGTGGAGGTCCACCAAGGCGACACCAAGATCGCGGAGGAGGGCAAGTGTGCAAGGCGAGCCGTTCACAAACTGCTTGCCGCCGCCTTCCGCAAAAACGCTGCGTTTGATGATCAAGGCGCCGTCTTCACAGGGTTCCGCCCCCCCGGATTCCAGTATCCCGTGAACGGGCGATTTTTCGGGAATCTGAAAAAGCCCCTCGACCGCGCAGGATTCGGCACCGCTCCGGACGAGCGAGCGGTCGGCCCTTTCGCCAAGAAGAAGTTTCACCGCCCCGAGAATGATGGATTTGCCTGCGCCGGTCTCGCCGGTTACGGCGACAAACCCTCCTGGAGGCTCCCAGAGAAGGTCCTCGACCAGTGCGAGATTGCGAATGCGCAGAGATGCCATCGTTGCGGACATCCGTGAACTATGCCACGCTCCCGCCTCGAATCCAAGCGATGCAGGATCTTCAAATCACATTTCTCGGCACGGGCACATCGCACGGCATTCCGGTGATCGGCTGCGAGTGTGCCGTTTGCAAATCCAGCGACCCGCGCGACAAGCGGCTCCGCACCGCGATCCATATTCAAATGCCATCGCTATCGATCGCGGTGGATACGACTCCGGATTTCCGCGCGCAATGCCTTCGGGAGAACATCACTCGCCTCGATGCGGTGCTCTACACCCACTCGCATGTCGATCACATCCTCGGTTTTGACGACCTGCGTCGCTTTTGTGAGCTCGACAACAAGGCCATACCGGTCCACGGCTCCCAGAGAACCCTTTCGGACCTCAAGCGTGTCTTCCAATACGCCTTCGACGGTTCGGCGCGCTATCCTAACTATGTCCGCCCCGATCCGATCACAATGGAAGGTCGATTTTCGCTGGATGGCTTTGACATTGTTCCGGTGGATTTGCCTCATGGCAGGATGGTCACGAACGGACTGGTTTTTGAAAAAAACGGCCACCGTCTTTTTGCTTATTACACCGATTGCCAATCCATCCCGGCCGAGGCCGAAGAGGCCGCGCGGGGCGTCGAGGTTTTGGTGATCGACGCTCTCCGCCACACCGCGCACTCGACCCACTTGACCGTCCAAGGGGCTCTGGAAGCCGCCCGCCGTATCGGTGCCCGCCAGACATGGTTCATCCACATGTGTCATGAATTGGGGCACGCCGAAACCGAGGCCGAGTTGCCTACGGATGTTCGATTGGCCTACGACGGCCTACGGATTCATGTTTAAACGCGCGGTTTTTTTGATGGTGTTCATCGCGATCTCCGCCACGGGAGTCGCCTCCGACCGTCTTGCCGCCGCGACTTTGATTTTATTCAACTCCAACGATCCCGACTCGCAAAATCTCGCCCGCTACTATGCCGCCGCCCGCTCGATTTCCCCGGAGCAAGTCATCGGATTCCCGTTGCCTCTGCAGGAGGAAATCACGCGAGAAGAATTTGAACGACTGATCGCGGGGCCTTTGAGGGGGAGGCTCCTTGAGAAGGGGTGGTGGACCGAAAGAAAACAGCCCTCCGGCGAAACCGTGGTCTCCAGTTGCGCGATCCGCTTTTTGGCGATCATGCGCGGGTTCCCGTTGAAAATCTCAAGCGATCCCTCGCTGGACTCCCAGCCGCCGCCGGAGCCTCTTTCACCGGCTATCGCCCGACGAAACGAGGCGAGTGTGGATAGCGAGCTCGCGGCGATGGGGCTGCCTGCCTTTGCACCGTCCGGCCTGATGCCCAATCCTTATTTCGGTCGATTCACGCCAATCCTCGACGAGGCGATCTCTCCCGGGTTGATGCTTCCTTCGCGCCTGGACGCCCCGACTGCCGCGATGGTTCGGAGGATGATCGACGACACGATCGCCGCGGAGAAAAATGGGCTCTGGGGTTGGGCGTATGTGGATGGTCGGGATATCACCTCCGGAGCCTACATGGAGGGGGACAATTGGATGCGCAAACTCGTTGAAATCCTCCGTCAATCGGTAATTCCGACGATTTTTGACAGTGTCCCGCAGACTTTTGCCGAAAACTTTCCAATTACCGACGCGGCGGTTTATTATGGTTGGTATTCTGGCGACATCAATGGACCGTTTTTAAGGGAGGATTTTCAATTTCTCCCCGGTGCGGTGGCTGTTCATCTCCACTCCTTCAGCGCCTCCACTATGAGGAGCAGTGTGAACCATTGGTGCGGCCCCCTGATTGCCCGCGGGGCCGCTGCCACGCTCGGGAATGTTTACGAGCCCTACTTATCGCTCACCGCGAACCTCGACATTTTTCAAGACAGGTTGATTACCGGGTTGACCTTGGCTGAGGCTGGGTGGATGTCCCAGCGTGCGGTATCGTGGATGGGGATCGTGGTCGGCGACCCGCTCTACCGGCCCTACGCTGCATGGAACAAGTTCACCGATCCCCGAAGCAGCCAGCCAAATCCTTTTCGCCGATTTCGCAGCATCACGCGCTCGTCGCGCTCGAACATCCTTCTCGGAATGCTCCCGATCCATGAGGCGTCGATGCAAACGGGCGACAGCATGTTTCTGGAGGCGCTCGGGAACGCCCAGATGGATGTGGGGCATTTTGCTCCGGCTCTCGATTCATTCCGCTCCGCGCTCCAGATTGCGAAGAATCCGGAGGTCAAGGCCCGGCTGGAATTGGAAATAGCTTTTGTTACACGCCGGATTCCCCCGGAGGAGTTCCGCGAGGAAATGCTGATCGAGCCAGCCCCTGACCCGACTCCAGAACCTTTTCCTGAAAAGGAGATTGAGTCTTCGGAACCCTCGGGGAGTTGGTTGCAAAACCTCCCCTTTCCCGACCTGTGAGAACGACTGCCCGATACGCTCTGGCTCGCGAGTCGCGAATGATCGCCGACATTCCGCTGCCTCGTATGAGTGAGTTGGAAATCCAGGCGCGACTTTTCCACGGCGATTACGGGTTCGAATGGACGACGACCTGCGGGGAGAAATTCCGCATTCACCACTTCGGGGAGTGGAACCGCGAAGCCGGTCCGGACTTTAAAAATGCCCGGATCGAATTTGAAAAACGCGGCTTGGCGGTTGGTGATATCGAAGTCGATTGGGAAAATCGCGACTGGGAAAACCATGGCCATGCTATCAATCCGGCATTTGCCAATACCCGCCTCCATTTTTTTGTTGGCGACCGGGAGCAGGATTCCTTCGCGAGAAGCTCCGACAACCGCCACATCCCCCAAGCCCGCTTGCTCATCGAAAACCCTCGCCCTCTGACAGGTCAAACCGAGTCCGCCTCGGTTTCCCTGGATGAAGGCAGGGTGATGGTTGATCGTGCGGCGAGGTTCCGGTTGGAAAACAAACATGCCGCCTCCCTTGCTGCGATCCGTCTCCATGGGGAGGACGCCGCTCTGTTTTTCAGCGTTGCTGCGGGGTTGGGATATAAAAACAATGCGATTCCATTTTTGCTGGCGGCGGAACGCACAGGATGGAAAGCCGCTCGAAGCGCGGAATGCGAGGCGTTGCTGTTTGGAATTTCGGGATTTCTCCAGCCCCGCAGTTTCGACGACGCCGATGACATCACGAAAACCTATCTGAAGCCACTCTGGGACGAGTGGTGGAAGGTTCGTGACACTTTTTCGAGAGTTGTTCTACCTCGCCAGATTTGGAAGTTCTCGGGTCTTCGCCCCCCAAACCACCCGCACCGCCGTCTCGGGGCCTTGGCCGCGACCGCCTCCCGTTTTCCGGCTTTGCGAAAACAAATTCGCGACTTCCGGGAAAAAGGCTTCCTGCGATTTTTCGAGGGGTTGGACCATCCTTACTGGACCCGACATTGGAACCTCTCGGCCGACCCTCTTGAAAAACCCGTGGCACTTGTCGGAGCCGATCGCGCCCGGGATTTGCTGCTGAACGCGCACCTGCCCACGCTCCACCCCGATTCGGCCGAGATAATCCTCCGTGCCACCCGCGGTCCCCAACCGAGCGGAATTCTCGATCGCGCGTCGATTTGGCTGTTGGGATGCAAGTCGAACGAGTTTCTGCGGAGCGCTTGGAATCAGCAGGGGCTGCTCCAGCTATATCGGGACTTTGGAGCCGTATCAGCGGTCGAGGCCTGGGAAAAAATCCGGTCCGTTTAGTTTGTTCGTGCGCAGCGCACGGCCACATATCGTGTTTGCGGGAGAATGAATTTGCGCAGCTCCACCTCAACGCTCCGCGCATGGAATTCGCACAAAACCATCTCGGCGACCTCGTCGGCGAGGGTTTCGATCAATTGCCTTGGCTTCAAGGAAGCGATTTCCGCCACTCGGTCGCAGACCCGTGCGTAGTCGATGGTTTTCTCAAGATGGTCCTCCATTGCCTCAAAGGCCCTCATTGTTTCGATGCGGAGGTCGAGTTCCACCTCCTGCTCGACGAGGCGTTCCTCATCGGGAACACCGATCCGCGTGTTTACCCGAAGTCCTGCGATAAGGATTTCGTTCATAGGAGCCTTTGAACAGCCGTGATGTCGCGGGCGATGATCGTTGGGCGGGCGGGGAGGAGTTTTTCCACGCGGTCGAATCCCGACAAAACCGCGACATCCAACACGCCACCATGCTTCGCCGTTTCGATATCGTGCACCATGTCGCCGACGAACATGGTTTCTTCGGGATTCAGTGAGTGAATATGCAGGATTTCGCGGATTTTTTCCCGCTTGTCCATGATCTCGGTGTAGGCCACCTCGAAGTCATCGAGGACGCCGAGTCGTCCGCCTTGAAGCTCGAAATGGGAGGTCTTGATCGAGCTGAAAAGAAAGGTGCGTCGTCCCGTGTCCCGGCAGAATCCGAGGAAATCCCTCGCCCCCGGGAGAAGTTCGATCGTGTCGTTCAGGCCCAGAAAAAACCTCTCGTAGAGCGCCTCCAGGCCCTCGGCCGTCGCCTCGGGAAGGAGGTCGGCGTAAAAGCCGGAAAATGGGAGCCGGAATTGGAGGCGGAATTCCTCGAGCGTGAGTGGATCGCGTCCATATTCGGCGAAGATCAGGTTCGTGGCTTTGAGCACGGCGGACAGGTCGTCGGCTAGCGTGCCGGACCAGTCGAGCAGGACATTTTTGATCATTTGGAGCAGGTCGAGCAGACCCCGAAAAACTCGAGCGAGTGGCTCAGGTCGCGGAATCCGTATTGCCGGGCGATGGTTTTTTCGGCGTCACCGATAGGGCAGGGGATGTCAATCAGGACGACCTCCCCGCACTCCCGGCAAACCAGGTGGTCATAGTGCTTGTGTGGATCGCTGAGTTCGTAGTGGCTCCGCGAGCGCTGGAGGTTGACCTTGTGGATGAGACGGAGTTTTTCCATCAGCAGAATCGTTCGGAAAACCGTGGCGTAATCCGGCATGGCGGGGCTGTGCGTTCCGGCGGCGGTTTGGATTTCCTGGAGAGACATTGGAGCCTTGGCTTCGAATAGCGCGCGCAGGATTCCCTCGCGTTTCTTGGTCATGCGAAGTCCTTCGCGACGCAACAATTCGCTGACTTTTTCCAGCGAGAAATCGGCATCGTGATTCGGCATGGCGCGAAAATATCCCGGGGCGCTTCGCGATCAATCGCCGAATCGAGTCCGCACGGGCAAGCCGCGCGAGGCGAGGTGTGCCTTGGCTTCACCCACCGTGTGCTTGCCGAAATGAAAAATGCTCGCCGCCAGGACAGCATCAGCCTTGCCGCGTTCGAGCACATCGGCAAGATGCTCGAGTTCGCCAGCGCCGCCGCTGGCGATGACGGGAATTTCGACCGCTTCCGAGACGGCTTTTGTGAGCTCCAAGTCATAGCCGCCACAGGTGCCGTCCGCATCCATGCTCGTGAGGAGGATTTCGCCGGCACCACGGCGTTCGGCTTCGCGGACCCATTCGATGGCGTCTCGTTCGGTGGGTTTGCGGCCGCCATGGGTGTAGACTCTCCATTTTCCGGGACCATCGCGCTTGGCATCGACCGCCACGACCACGCATTGCGAGCCAAACGCCTCGGCGCCCTCGGTGATCAATTCCGGACGCTGGAGCGCCGAGGTGTTCACGCTGACCTTGTCGGCCCCGGCTCGGAGCATGACGCGAAAATCCTCCACGCTCCGGATTCCGCCGCCGACAGTGAGCGGCATGAAGCATTGCTCGGCTGTTCGTTCCACGACGGAAACCATCGTTGCCCGTCCGTCGCTCGAGGCGGTGATGTCGAGAAACACCAACTCGTCCGCGCCTTGGGCGTCATACATTTTCGCGCACTCCACGGGATCTCCGGCATCGCGCAGGTTCAGGAATTTCGTTCCCTTCACCACGCGGCCATCGGTCACATCGAGGCAAGGAATCACTCGTTTGGCCAGCATGCGAACATCCACGCCGCGCTTGGCTGGGAAATCGAGACGAAAATTCGGATGCACCCCGAAATGGTTTGCTCCCCGCATGGCGGGATTTTTAAGGTGGCGCGATGTTTCATCGAGGCAATGACATGCAGGGCCGTGGCGATCTCGCGCCAAGTTGGCCGCGTCGTTTTTCTTGGCTTTTGCTCCCCGTTGCCCTTCTCGTCTGTCTGCTCTTTTCCTCCTGCGAAACATCCTCGTCGTATCGTGGGCGGCTCGCCGGAGCGGGGTTCTTTGACACAGTCATTATCGATGCCGGCCACGGCGGGCAGGATCGAGGGGCACGTGCCGTCAAGGGAAACCATGAGAAAGTCCTCGCGCTCGACATTTCCCAACGCGTCGCCCGGCTTCTTCGCCAGTCGGGTATGCATGTCATCGAGACGCGAACCAGCGACAACTTCGTGACTCTCGACAAGCGGGTGGCAACTTCGAACCGCAGTCGCAATTCCGTTTTCGTGAGCATCCATTTGAATTGGGCCAGGCGTTCGCGGGCTTCGGGGGTTGAGACCTTTTTTTATTCCGGCAAATCCTCGCGCCTTGCGGCGAATATCCAAAAGGAAATCGCCCGCGCCTACCGAACCAACAATCGAGGGATCAAACCTGGACGGTTTTATGTGCTGAGGAACAACAAGCGCCCTGCGGTGCTTCTGGAACTGGGCTTCCTTTCGAACCCCTCGGAAAATGCGACTCTCCAGCAATCCTATACCCGCCAAAAGCTCGCCGAAGCCGTGGTCCGTGGAATCCTTGCCGAAAAAAACGGAAGGCTTCCGTGATTCGGGCTACTTGCGGTTCAACGCCTCGATTTTTTCCCAGAGAGCCATTTCCTCGGACGAGGGTTTTTCGGGAACCGTGATGCCAACGATGGCGTAGAGGTCGCCGCGCTTGCTGGCTCCCTCGGGCAGGCCCATTTCGGGAAGGCGGAATTTTTTACCACTCTGAGTGCCTGGAGGAATCTTGAGCTTCACGCGGCCACCGAGGGTTGGGACAGTAACGCTGCATCCCAGTACGGCATCCCATGCGGGAATCTCGAGGTCGTAGATCAGATTGGCACCCTCGATTTCAAAATCCGGGTGACGTTGGAATTTCACACGCAGATACAAATCCCCCGCGCCCGCGCCGCCCGCGCCGGTTCCGCCTTGGCCAGCCAAACGCACGCGCTGTCCCTCGCGGATGCCTTTTGGGATTTTCACCGTGTAGGTTTCGAGTTTTTTGGAATTTCCCCGACGGAAGGAAACTTGGCGCGTCGATCCGTGGAGGGCCTCCTCCAGCGTGACCATGATATCAGCTTCGACATCCTGTCCGCGCTGGGGCATGTCATCGAATCCCCCGCGAGCGCGGCGTCCGCCGAACATCTGCTCGAAGAAATCGCTGAAGCCGGTTCCTCCAAACGAAAACTCCTCTTCGGAAGGTTGGCCCGCGCGTCCCGGACGAAAACCTCCCGCCTGTCGCGCAAAACCTCCCCCGGCATGCTGCTGCGGGCCGTGCTGCCAATCCGCGCCGAACTGGTCGTAGCGTTTGCGTTTTTCGGGATCACCGAGGACCTCGTAGGCCTCGTTGATCTCCTTGAATTTCTCCTCGGCGACCTTTTTGTCCTTGGCGGTGTCGGGGTGGTGTTGGCGGGCGAGCTTGCGGAAAGCACTCTTGATTTCGGCAGGCGTGGAGGTTTTTGAAACCCCGAGGGTTTGGTAGTAGTCTCGGAACTTGGCGGACATCGGCTGGAATTTGGTTCGCCCATTTTGCCGATTTTCCCCATGCTGTCCAACCCATGCTCGATATTCGTCTCATTCGGGAACAAACCGACCTCGTTAAAAGCCGACTCGCCGCCCGCTCTCCGGGCCATGTCGGAACCATCGATGCCATCCTCGCGATCGATGTGGACCGCCGCGCCGCTGAGACTCGCCTCCAGGGGCTCCAGGGTGATCGCAATCGCCTCAGCAAGGAAATCGGCCAACTTCGCGCTCAAAAGCTCGACTCCGCCGAAC
>JBMTBF010000005.1:0-20418 GCA_049429585.1 Terrimicrobiaceae bacterium
GCCGATGTCTACCTCCGACGGCCAAACGGTCATTGTCTTCAACGGCGAAATCTACAACCACGCCGAGCTTCGGCGCGAGTTGCTGGCAAAGGGATACCCTTTTGCCACCGACCACTCGGACACCGAGGTGCTCCTCCACTCATGGCGGGAGTGGGGGCCGGCCATGCTCGATCGGTTCAATGGCATGTGGGCTTTTGCGATTTGGGATGCACCCCGGAAGCGGCTTTTCATCGCACGCGACCGCTTCGGAAAAAAGCCGCTCTACTGGTTTCATCGTCAGGGAACCTTCGCGTTCGCGTCCGAGTTGACGGCGATTCTCGAGCACCCTCTTGCGCCCCGCAACGAATCCGAAATCGCCAGGGTGAAATTCCTCGCCCATGCCTTGATTCCCGCCCCGCACACGGCGATCGAGGGAGTTTTCAAACTTCCCGCCGGCCATCATCTCACGCTCGATCTGGATGGTTCCGAGCCACGGATCCATCGTTGGTGGCGCTACACGCTCGAGCCAAATCCGGGCCCAAGAGGCGAGTCGGTTTTGATCGACGAGTTGCTGGAAGTCCTCGCCCGCGCCACCCGGCGCCGCCTCGTTGCCGATGTCCCGCTCGGCGTTTTTCTGAGCGGGGGGCTTGATTCGTCGACGATCGCCGCACTTTCCGTCCGGGATTTGCCCAAGAAAACTCTCCAGACCTTCACCATTGGATTTCAGGAATCTTCCTTTGATGAATCGCAATATGCCGCGCAGGTTGCGGAGTTACTCAATACCGATCATCACATCGAAACCTTGAGCCTCGATTCAGCGCTGGGGGTGATGCCCGGGATTTTCGATCGGCTCGATGAGCCACAGGGCGATTCCTCGCTTCTGCCAACCTGGCTGCTTTGCCGATTTGCACGGACAAAAGTCACAGTTGCGCTGGGCGGTGATGGGGGTGACGAACTCTTCGCCGGCTACGATCCCTTTCGCGCCCTGCGCCTCGCATCGATTTACGAAAAAATCGTGCCTCGCCCGGTGCACAAAGCCCTTCGCCTTTTGGCTGCCCACTTGCCTGTTTCACACCAAAACATCAGCCTCGATTTCAAAATCAAACGCACCCTGCGCGGCCTCGACCACCCCGCGAAACTTTGGAATCCCGTATGGTTGGGGGCGCTTGAGCCAACCGATCTGGCGCAACTCACGGGTTCGCGTTTTTCCATCGAGGAAATCTACAGCGAGTCGATCGAGGCCTGGGAATCCTGCGCTTCCAACGATCCCGTGGACCGCACGCTCCAATTTTACACCGAAATCTACCTGCAAGACGGCATCCTCGCGAAGGCCGACCGCGCGAGCATGATGAACTCGCTCGAGGTCCGCAGTCCCTTTCTCGATATCGAGGTCGCCGATTTTGCTCGCCGCCTGCCGAATTCTTTCAAGCTTCGCGGAAAAACCACCAAATACCTCCTCAAGCGAGCTGCTGAAAAACTCCTCCCCATCGATATCGTCCATCGCAAAAAGAAAGGCTTCGGAACTCCCGTCGGCTCATGGCTCCGCACCGGTCGCATCGCACCCGCACCCGCAAATCCTCTCCTCCGCGATCATCTCGATTCCCACCTTGCCGGTCGTTCCGACGAGCGCATTCACCTCTGGTGTGAATATGTCTGGCAGCAATGGAGCTCTCGAAATCCCAACCGGTGAAACGCGTTCTCCATGTCATCGACAGCCTTCACCTCGGCGGGGCGCAGGAGGTTGTGCTGAATCTGGCCACCTGCGGCAGTCCGCGATTCCGCCATGAGGTCGCCACGATGCATGGGCATGGCATTTACTGGAACCGTCTTCAGGAGGCTGGCATCAGAGTCCACTCGCTCTCCCCACACAAATACCTCCCTGCCTATATCGTCACGCTTCCGGCACTCCTGCTCACCAAGCGTCCGGACATCCTCCACTGCCACCTCATCCCCTCGAACATCATCGCCAAGCCACTCGGGGCCTTGTTTGGTGTGCCCTTGATCCTCAATCACGACCACACAAACGACCCCCACCGCATCGACAACAAGCTCCTCCTCGCACTCGACAAATCCACCAACCGCTTCGCCCGACACCTCATCGCCGTCGCCGCCTCCTGCCGGGAATTTCTCATTCGCCATGAATCGATCCCCCCAGAAAAAATCACGCTCGTGCCCAATGCCATCGATCTCCGTCGATTCACCCCGGGCACCATTTCCCGTTTGGAATCGCGATCGAAGCTAGGATTGCCACCCGATGTGCCGGTCATTGCCGGTGTCGGCCGTTTGAATCCCCAAAAAAACTTCTCCCTCTTTTTAGAGGTCGCGGCCGCGCTCGCACCGAGGTTTCCGACTCTGAGATTCCTGCTCGCTGGCGAAGGTCCCGAAGAGGCCGTGCTTCGCGAAAAAGCCAGTCAACTCGGCCTCGTGGATCGGATCGTCTTTTCCGGCTATGTCGCCGACACCCGCCAAGTCTATGCCGCCTCCGATATCTTGCTCATGCCATCCCGATTCGAGGGGTTGCCGATGACCCTCCTCGAGGCGATGGCAATGAACCTGCCTGTCGTCGCCTCCAGGCTCGATGGGATTGCTGAAGTGATCGAAGACGGCAAAGAGGGCTGCCTCGTTGACCCTGGCAACCCGACCGGATTCGCCGAACACTGCGCAGCCCTTCTCGAAAATCCCTCCAAATCCTCCGAGCTCGCTGCCAATGCACGGGCCAAAATCGAAGCCCGGTTTTCCGTCGAGCGCATGACCAGCGCCGTGGAGGCGATCTATGATCGGTTCCTTCCATGAAAATCCTCGTCCTATGCTACGAGTATCCGCCAGTTGGCGGTGGGGGCGGGCGTGTGGCCTCATCCGTCGCGGCCGGTCTCGCGGCGAGGGGGCACGAAGTGAAAGTGGTTTCGGCGGGTCTGCGACATCTGCCCCGGCGCGAGGTCATTGAGGGGGTCGAGGTTTTGCGGCCCGAATCGTTTCGCAAACGCGAGGACACCTGTTCGGTTCCTGAGATGGCATTGTATCTGGCGACCTCGTTTTTGCCGGCGCTGCGGCTATGCCGGAGTTGGAAACCCGATGTGATTCACGCCCACTTCGTGGTTCCCACAGGAGCGTTGGCGCTGGCGCTGCATTGGCTCACGGGCATCCCTTATGTGCTCACCGCACACCTTGGCGATGTTCCGGGTGGGGTTCCGGAGCAGACGGATAAATTGTTTCAATGGCTCGGTCCGTTCATTCGTCCGATTTGGAGAAATTCGGCTGCTGTCACGGCCGTGAGCGGGTTTGTCGCGGAGTTGGCGGAGAAAAACTGCGGCGTTTCCCCGAAAGTCATTCTCAACGGCGTTCCGATGCTTCCTTTTCCCTCGAGCCTGGAACTCCAAAAGCCCATCCGACTTGTGATGGTCGGGCGTTTGAGTATTCAAAAAAATCCCCTGCTGGCCGTTCGGGCATTGTCATTGATTAAGGATCTGCCGTGGAAACTTGAGGTTATCGGCGAGGGGCCTCTTGCCGCACCAATGCGCGAACTCGTGGAAGAAAATGGTCTCGCCGACCGAGTAGGCTTTTCGGGTTGGCTGTCGTCGGAGCAAGTTTCCGAGCGGCTTGCTGCGTCGGACATTCTCTTGATGACCTCCACTTCGGAGGGACTGCCGATGGCGGGCATCGAGGCGTTGCGCCACGGCTTGGCGATTGTGGGAAGCCGGATCGGGGGATTGATGGATGTGGTGTCGGATGGAAACAACGGCCTTCTCTGCGATCTCTCGCCTGGGGATTTCGCCGAGGCGCTGCGAGGGATTTTGGAAAATCCCGCGCGGCTTCTTGCCATGCGCACGGCCTCCTTGGCGAAGGCCCGGGATTTCAATCTTCCCGACCGGCTCGACGATTACGAGCGGGTGTTGGAGGCGGCGAGCCGGTGATTTGGCTTTCCCGCTTCGCGGCCAGTGTGTTGGATGCGCGGAAATGCTGGCTGTTCAAGATGTGATCTCCCTCACGAGCGTGCGGTTCCCCGGCTTCGGGACCGGCACGCCGACCGTGGAACCCCTCGAAAAAGGCGGCTCGGACCGCAAGTTCTATCGCATTCGCATGGGCGGGGATTCGATGATCTTCATCAAGTATTCGAATCACAAGGAGGAGAACCGCCACTATGTCGCCATCGCGCGCTTCCTAGCCAAGGCGGGGGTCCCGGTGCCGGAGGTTTATTTGCACGACGAGGAGGAAAGTCTCATCTGGATGCAGGACCTCGGGGAGATCGATCTCTGGAGCCATCGCAACGATTCGTGGCCAACCCGCCGTGCGCTTTATCAATCCACGCTCGATGCCGTTTTTGCGATGCATCGGAATGCCAGCGTCGCCGAAGGGGTGGGGGAGCTGGAGCTTCAACGCGTTTTCGACGCGGACCTCTACCTCTGGGAGCAGGGCTACTTTTTCGAGCACTGCCTCGGGAGTTTTTTCAAAACCGGTGCCGGAGAGTTGGCGGAGTTGGCCTCGCTTCCCGCACTGAAAAGCGCGGCGGACCATTTGGCCTCCCTGCCACGGGTGTTGGTCCACCGGGATTTTCAATCACAGAATGTCATGGTCCGCCAAGGTTCCGCATGGCTGATCGATTTCCAGGGAATGCGCTTCGGCCTTGCCCAATACGACCTCGCCTCGTTGCTCTACGACCCGTATGTCTCACTGCACGATGGCGAGCGCGGGGAGCTTTTGGGTTACTACAAATCCCTCTGCGGCGGGGTCTCTGCGGAGTTCGATGAAATCTTCCGCTGGTGCGCGGTGCAGAGGCTGATGCAGGCCCTGGGCGCCTACGGATTTCTGGGTCTGCAAAAAGGGCGCTCCGAATTTCTCACCCATGTGCCCGTCGCCCTGCGATCGCTTCACAAGGTCGCCTCGGGCCTTGATGGTCTCGATCCACTCGTCCAAAAACTCGAAGAACTCACATGACCAAAAGCCCCGAAACCGTCGTCATTCGCCGCATCACTCCCTCGCTCGACAACGCGAGATTCGCCATCAAGCGCCCGGTCGGTGGCTCCATCCAGGTCGAGGCTGATATTTTCAAGGACGGGCATGACGAGATGGCTGCATTGGTCAAATGGCGGCGCCAGGGGGATTCCGCTTGGAACGAAACGCCGATGCGCCCCATCGGCAACGACCGCTGGGCGGGGGAGTTTGTGGTCGGCGAGTCCGGCGCCTGGGAGTTCACCATCGAGGCATGGGGGGATTTCTTTTTCTCTTGGCAGCACGAGTTGGAGAAAAAATTCGCGGCCGGGTTGCGTGAGTTGCAAAGCGAAATCCTCGAGGGCGCGGCGTTCATCGAGTCCGCCGCGAAGCAGGCAGGCAAGGGTGCGGATGGCGATTCGCTCAAAAAATATGCCAAGGAAATGCGCGCCGCCGATCCCGGGAAGGCTCACGCCCTTGCGCACGATCCGGATCTTTGTGCGTTGATGCGCATTCATGCCGACCGCTCGATCTCCACAACGGCCGAGCCGTTCCATCCCGTGTGGGTGGACCGCGAAAGGGCGACCTTCGCGGCGTGGTATGAATTTTTCCCGCGTTCCGCCGAAGGCAAAGCGGACTCGGGTTCCACCTTCCGCGATTGCCTTGGCCGCATCGATGACGCGAAGGCGATGGGATTCGATGTGATTTATTTTCCCCCGATCCATCCGATCGGCGAATCAAACCGCAAGGGGCGCAACAACTCGGTGACCTGCCAACCCGGTGAGCCCGGCGTTCCTTACGCGATCGGCAACCGCCGGCAGGGGGTCAATGGCGGCGGACACAAGGATGTCGCGCCGGAACTCGGCACGCTCGAGGATTTCGACTGGCTTGTCGGCCAAATCCAAAAGCGCGGAATGGAGATCGCGCTCGACTTTGCGATCAACTGCTCGCCCGACCATCCGTATGTCCATGAGCATCCCGGCTGGTTTTTCAAGCGTCCCGACGGCTCGATCAAGTATGCCGAGAACCCTCCGAAGAAATACGAGGATGTTTATCCGTTGAATTTCCACAACGCGGACTGGCGCGCACTTTGGGACGAGTTGCGTGATGTGATCCTCTTCTGGTGCGGCCATGGTGTGAAAATCTTCCGCGTGGACAATCCCCACACGAAGCCCGTCGCGTTCTGGGAATGGGTCATTGCCGAAGTGAAGGCGAAATATCCGGACACCGTTTTCCTGAGCGAGGCTTTCACGAAGCCCAAGATGATGCAGGAACTCGCCAAGGCCGGCTTCACGCAGAGCTACACTTACTTCACCTGGCGCAACACGAAGTGGGAACTCTCAGAATATCTCACGGAGCTGAACTCCGCCCCGATGCGGGATTTTTTTCGCGCGAATTTCTTCGCGAACACGCCCGATATCCTGCCTGAGTTTTTGCAGAACGGCGGACGCCCCGCGTTTCTCATCCGCGCTCTGCTCGCCGCGATGACCTCGCCGGTCTACGGCATCTACAGTGGATTTGAGCTATGCGAAAACACGCCCGTTCCAGGCAAGGAAGAGTATCTCGACTCCGAGAAATACCAGTTCAAAGGCCGTGATTGGAACGCGCCAGGGAATATCAAGGAATACATCACACGCCTGAATAAAATCCGTTCGGAGAACCGGGCCCTTCGCCTTGGCGACAATCTCCGCCTCCACACTGCCGAGAATGACCAAGTTCTCTGCTTTTCGAAAACCACCCCCGCCATGGACAATGTCCTTTTTGTCGTCACTTCGGTCGACCCTTGGAATGGCCAGAGTGCGTTTGTGCATGTGCCGCTCGAGGAATTTGGAATCGCGGCCGACGAGGATTATACGATGGAGGATTTGCTGACAGGAGAGGTGTTCCATTGGCGCGGTTCGCGGAATTTCGTGGCGCTTGATCCGCACAACCGCCCCGCACATGTCTTTCGTGTGCGACGCAAAATCGGCCGTGAATCCGGGGCGGATTTTTTCGCTTAAAATTTTTTAAAAAAATACTGCAAAAACCCGCTCCTTGTGCGTTTAAATCTTGGAAGCTCCATAGGGTTGAATTCCGTCCTCGCGGATTATGAACGCGTGAAAAGAGGGATGACCGGAGCTTTAAACAAAAAAACATGGCTCGACCAAAACGACTTAAGGAACCGGTTAAGATCAATTTGATGATCGATCGGAGTATTAAAAATCAAGCGGCAGCAATTGCACGCCAGCAAGGGATCAGTGTAGGACGCCTTTTCGAAAACTGGGTCTTGAGGGAACTGAATGGTTCCGACCTCCAAGACGAGGATTTCGATTACGACTCCTCCTCGGAGTCCTGAAAACCCCACATATCAATCCGTCTTGTGCTTAATTGCGGGGCGGAACCGGTGCCTGATAATAATGTGGCTCCGGTTGGTAAAGCTGCTGCATGGCGGTGTACATCGGCGTGGTGTAGTTGGGCTGGATCCCATGGGCCCTGTTCCACTCGTTTTCCACCAAATCCTCGAAAAGCCGCGCCACACTGCGGCGCCGCTTGTCGGAAAGTTCCTTGGCGAACTTCATGATGTCCGGATGGATCGTCAGATTGATCTTGGAACGCTTGGGCTTGGCAGATTTTTTTGTTTTCATCGGAGCTTCTTGGAATTTGCGGGATGGATCGTGCTTTTTCATACGCATATAACTATGAAGTGGCAATGAGAATGACGGAATATTTTTGCAAATATATACGGAAAAACCCGCAGTCAATTGCCGAATCGCTTCCGCAGGAAGGATAAGGGAAAGCGGTCGCCCGGGCAGTCGGTTGGCTTGGGGTTGATTTCCTTGTGTCCTTTGACGATCGCCGCCTTGCCCTTCACTTTGCCAACGCGGGTTCGCAGGTAGGAGCAAAGTTCATCGAGCGCTTCGAATTGTGCTTTTGTGGGAAGGTCGCGATTGAGATCGCCGACGAGGCAGATGCCGATCGATATGTCGTTGAGGTAGTTGCTGGCGACATGGCCGCCATTGATCTGGCGGGTCCAGCGCGGGCCGATTTCGATTTCCCCATTGCCGGAGGAGGCGCCGTTGCCGATGACGAAGTGGTAGGCGAGGCCGTTTTCCATTTTGCGAACGCGGCGGTGGTAGTTGTCGAAAATCCGGGCGTTGCCTTGGCGGGTGCCGCTGTTGTGCACGATGATGTATTTCCAGCGTCCCTTGCGGACCTTGGCGTTGTCGATCGCTTTGCGCACAGTTGGCGTGAGGTAGCGCCAACGCTTCATAAATCCGCCAAACGCCGAGGCCGGAGCCGGCTCGAAGCCGGTTTCATCCTGCAGGCCGGATTTCTCAATCAGGATCGGAGCGTCGAGTTTTTTGCCTGCGGGGGTTTTGGACTTCGGGATTTGGACTTTCGGCGCGGGCGTCTCGAGAGCTTTGGGAGTCGGCTGAGGGGGGGAGGATTTCTTGGTGGGCGCCCCCTCGTCACCGGGAATCAAAATGTAGTCGTCCGTGTCCGAAGAGGGCTTTTGCTTGGCCTTGGGCGGTTCGGGTGAGTCCTCGGGTTCAGGCGTGGCTTTGCGTTCAGGAATCGGCTCGGGAGTGGGTTCCGGAGATGGCTTTTTTCGAGGGGTTGGTTCCGGGGTCGATGCCTTCGGCGATTCGCGGGGGGCGGATTTTTCGGGTGTTCCGGCCGGTTTGGGTTTGGGGCGGGGTGTGGCGGTCGGGGAGGGTTTGGAAACGGGTCGGATGTCCTCGCGGGCTTTAAGAAACAGGCGCTTTTTTTCGGCCTCGCTCATTTGCGCGCCGAGTTTGGGCGCGGCGAACAGGCCGGCAAACAAGATAACGAAAATGCGCAAGGTCGGACTTCGCACGCCGCACGCTAACAAGCGGCGCATGTTTTTCAAGCCGATGGGTAGAGGACTTTTTCGAGGCGGAGTCCGCAAGCCGGGGCCGTGTGGCAAAATGCCGGAGCGCCCTTGCGCAGTCTCGCGGAAAGTTCCTCCAACCCGCACCGGCCGGCCGCGTGGCGGATGATCGCGGCGGTGAGTATCCGTACCATCTTGTAGAGAAACCCGCCGCCTTCGAAGTGGAGTTCGATTTTTGACCCCTCAAAGCAGGCTTCGATGCGGTGGATCGTTCGCGTGGTGTGCTCGGGCTCTTTCGTCCGCCGTGCGGAAAAGGCGGCGAAATCGTGGGTCCCTTCGAAAAGCGAGCAGGCCGCGCGGATCGCGTTGGGATCCAGATTCCACGGCACATGCCACGACCGGTCGGCGAGCAACGGGTGTGTCATAGGCGCGTTCCAAATCGTGTAGGAGTAGATTTTCCCGATCGCCGAAAACCTCGCGTGGAAATCCGCCGAAACCTCGCGCAGGGCCATCACCCGGATCGGGGAGGGGAGGTGGGCATTCAGGGCGGCGAGCCATTCACGCGGTGTGAATCGTCCCCCGGCGACATCGACATGGGCTCGCTGCGCATTCGCATGAACCCCCGCATCGGTGCGGCCGGAGCCGTGGATCGAAACCTCCCGCTCGCCGAGGGCATGGAATGCCGATTCCAAAAAATCCTGCACGGTGTTTCCCCCGGCCTGGCTCTGCCAGCCGTTCAAGCCCGCGCCGTGGTAGGCGATTTCCAAAAGAAGTCTCACACCTGCGCGTCGAGCCAGCCTTGGAGGATGATTTGCGCGGCGACCTGGTCGATCACGCTTTTCTGATTCCGGGTGTTGCGCCCCGATTCCTGGAGCGAGCGTTGCGCGGCGACGGTGGTAAGGCGTTCGTCCCAGGGAATGACCTGCAATGGTGTGCGGGCGCGGATTTTTTCAATGAACTCCTTCGCCTTCGTCGCAGCCGGGCCGTAGGTGCCGTCCATATTTCTCGGCATGCCGATGACGATGGCCGCAACGCCCCGGCCTGCGGCGAGTTCCAGGATTCTTGCGATCGGGTCGCCCTTCGCGGCGGGGATGGTTTCGAGCGGGTGGGCGAGCATTCCGAGGTCGTCGCTTGCCGCCACGCCGATGCGCGCGTCCCCGAGGTCTATGCCGAGTGCCTTTTTCATTAGGGGTTGAAAGTCCCACACCGCCCGCCTAGCTTCAATTCCCATGTCAAAGCTTTCCTTGGATAAATTCGGCGAAAACCTTCCTGTCTCCGGCATCGTGGGGTTCTCGCAGGTCGCGATCGGACTCGGTGCCGGATTTCTCGTCGCCGATAGCATTGGTCAAAATGCGCGCCGCAACGCCGGCATCGCCTTGATCGGACTCGGCGCCGCCGCGCTCGTTCCGCTGGTCTGGGGCATCGCCTCGAAGATCAATTCGCGTCCCGACTCCTCGCGTGCCATGCGCAAACGCCTCGAGGGGATTCGCGGAGAATTTGACGACAGCGATCAGGAATAATCGCTCCCGGGGAATTTGAGCGCGCCCCGGATCGTTCTGGCTTCGGCATCGCCGCGCCGTGTGGATTTGCTGCGCGGGGCGGGTTGGGATTTCGAGGTTATGGTTTCGGGGGCCGAGGAGGCGGAATATCATGGCGAGGGGCCCGGGTTTTTGGCTCTGGAAAATGCCCGCCGCAAGTGGAGCGCCATCGCGGCATCCCGTCCCGATGATCTCGTGATCGCCGCCGACACGGTGGTTTGGATGGAGGGCGAATTTTTTGCGAAGCCGCACGACATGGCTCATGCCTGCCAAATGGTCTCCGCCCTGGCGGGGCGAACGCACTCGGTGGTGACGGGCGTCGTCATTGGCAACCGCTCGTGCCCCGCCGTCGAATTTGCGGAAACCACCCTGGTGACTTTCCGGAATTTGTCTCCCGAGGAAATCGAGGATTACCTCCGCGAGATCGAACCGCTCGACAAGGCAGGCGCCTATGCCGCGCAAGGGGAGGGAGGGCGGATCATTTCGGAGATTCGTGGATTGAAAAGCAATGTCATCGGCCTGCCAATCGAGCGGGTCAGCGGGTATTTGGAATCGCTGGGTCTGAAGCCTCAGCGTCGGCAGGTGTAGATAAATGCGGGCGGGAAATTCCGCAGCACCACCGAACTGCGCAGCACCTTTCCGAAAGTGGTTTCCAACTTGCGGCGGAAGGCCCGGCCGCCCTTCAAGCGGTGGGGACCATAATAGGCAAAAGTCGAAAAAACCCCGCCATCGCGCAGGACGCTGTGGATTTGAGAGAGAATGTCGGTCTGCAGCTGCTCGTCGAAAACCGTCCACGGGAGGCCCGAGAGAATCGCGTCGGGCGCTGCGACATTTTCCGTCGCCAAATGCTCGCCAAGTCTCGTCGCGCAGCCGGCTATGACCTTCGCACGGGGAAATTTTTTCGACATCCTCCGGGCGAGTTCCGGGTCGATTTCGATCGCCGAGAAAGTCGCTTCATTTCTCAAAGAGGAGAGAATTTCGCCCGTGAAAGCCCCTGTGCCCGGACCGAGTTCCAAGACATGCTCGGCCCGATCCAGTGCGGAGGCGCGCACCATGGCCTTCGCAAGAAAGGGCGATGAGGGCCAAACCGCGCCGACGGAGCCCGGCGAGCGCATCATGGCTTTGATGAAGTGGAACGACACTCGCCGGAATCTGGAGTCGTGGATTCAGGCGTGCAATACCAAAAGCGATTTTCCATTAGAGTCGCGCGGCCGATTTGCGTATCGTGCGGCGATGAAATTCGCGCCTCTGGCTGTGCTTTTGCTCCTCTCCGGACCGCTTTGCGCCCGGGAGACATTGATCGACAACACCGGCACGGTGGAAAATCCCAAGCCGACTTGGGAGACTCAGCGGCAGGCCCGCACTTTTTCGCTGTTGATCCCCGCCCCGCGTGGCCAGATCACCGACCGCAACGGCCGCCCGCTCGCCCAAAGCCGCCTGAGCTACAACCTCGCGATCAATTTCCCCACGCCCCTCGATTGGCCTGATGAAAAAATCCTGTCGTTCGCCAAACAGCAAATCGCCATCGCGACCGGCCTCCTCAACCGCGACATCAAACTCTCCGACTCCACCATCCTCAACCACTACAAGAACCGCGGCGTCCTCCCGCTCGATATCGCCGAGGATTTGCTGCCGCGCGAGCTGAGCGCCGTCCAGCGCGCGATGCCGCCGAACCAAATCCTTCGCCAGACCTATGTGCGCTTCTACCCGAACGGCCCGCTCGCCGCGCACATCATCGGCTACACGGGTCCACAGGCACCCCTCTCCCAGCGCCCGATCGAAAACAACGACCTCATCTTCCCCGAGAGCGAGGGCCGCGAGGGCATCGAGCAAATTTTCGACCGCGAACTGCGCGGCCAGCCAGGCCTTTTGCAGATCACCTTTGGCATCGATGGGAAAAAAACCTCCGAGCGCGTCGCTCGCCAACCCGTTCCCGGCAACAATATCATCACCACCCTCGACCTCGACCTGCAGCAAATCTGCGAGGATGTCCTCTCGAAAAATACCAAACGCGGCGCGATCTCGGTGCTCGATCCCAACAATGGCGAAATCCTCGCCCTGGCCTCGTGGCCAACCTTCAATCCGAACGATTTCGTTCCGACGGTGAAGCCTTCTGTTTTCAACGCCCTTTCAAACGATCCGTCGAATCCCCTTCTGCCGCGCGCGTTCCGTTCGGCCTACCCCCCCGGCTCGACATTCAAGACTTTCGTGGGCTTCGCCGGTTTGCAGTCCGGTCGCATCAATCCGAACGAAACCTTTTCCTGCCCCACCTCATTCGCCGTCGGGAACCATGTTTTTCGCAACTGGAAAAAAGAGGACGCGGGTCGTCTCAATTTCCGTCAGGCGCTCACCCAGTCCTGCAACACCTGGTTCTACCAAGCAGGGCTCAAAATGGGCTCCGAGCCGATGATCGAATACGCCAAAAAATTCGGCCTGGGCCGACGCACGGGCATCCCCCTCCGCTCGGAGGCGGGAGGCAACATCCCCGATGACGACTACATGCTCCGCGTCCACAAGCGCACCATCAAGGGCGGCGATGTCGCCAACATCTCGATCGGCCAGGGCGACATTCTGATCAGCCCGCTCCAGATGGCCCAGGCGATGAGCATCATGGCGAATGGCGGAACGCTCCACCAGACGCGCCTCGTTTTGCAGGTTCAAAACATCGCCAACCAGGTGATCGCCGCCTACCCGGACCGTGTTCGCGACGAGATTCCGACCTCCCCAGAGATTCGCGAGGAAATGCGGCGGGCGATGGTGGCAGTGACGAGTGACGGCATGGGAACGGCCGGCCGTGCGCGCGTGAAAGGCATCGATGTCGCCGGCAAAACCGGCACCGCGCAATGGGGGCCGACCGAGCGCCAGCGCATCGCCGCGTGGTTCGCCGGATTCCTTCCCGCCGACAATCCGCAATACGCCTTCGCCGCGCTTTACGAGGGCGAGCCGAATGTCAAAGCCGGGGGCGGTTCCCATGCGGCTCCGCTTATCGGTCAGGTTTTCAAGGAGGTCTACAAACGGAAATCCAAGCCGGCCGAAAGCTCCGAATCCGCCCCCACAGCAGTTCGCGCGGCGCTGCCTGTCAACGATCCGGCCCCCGCACCTGTTGTGGAAGCAGCCCCGCAACCCGCCGCCCCGGTGACCGAAAGCGCCTCTGAACCCGCTTTGGACGAGTCGAATTAAATTTCTTCGAAAATCATCTTGTCACCGCTTGACACCCCCAAGCCCTTTTGATGCTCTTGCCGCCGGAATCATCCACTCCACTCAACCCACAACAAAAACCACCACCAAATGAATAAAGTAGAACTCACCGCAGCAGTCCAAAAAACCCTCGGCTCCAGCAAGGCTGACGCCGAACGCGCTGTGAACGCTGTCATCGACGGCATCAAGGCCGGTGTCAAAAAAACCAAGAGCGTCCAGCTCATCGGCTTCGGCACCTTCAAGATTGGTCACCGCAAAGCCCGCACCGGTGTGAATCCGAAGACCGGTCAGAAGATCAAGATCAAGGCCTCGAAGACAGTCCGTTTCGTTGCCGGGAAAGCTTTCAAGTCCGCAGTCTAATTTCCCCTCGTTAGAAAACAGGCCCGCTCCCAAGTGGAGCGGGCCTTTTTCATTTTACGGGCTCGGGCGGAAACTCAATCGGCCCGTTCGGCCAGAGCCGCCGCCGCGCACGCGGCTTTTTCAAATCGCCCCAAGGAAACCTTTCGCTGAAACACGGGAAATTTCCCGTGCTCGAGCTTCCGAAGGATTTTCCGGTAGATCCGCGCCATCGCCCGCGACGGGAGCAAGGATTTGAAATCCTCCCTCGGTGGAATGGCCGCCGCGTAGCGGGTGGATGCGCGCCCGGCCTCGAAGCTCATCAACCGCCGGAATCCCGCGCCTGGACGGGCTTCGAGGATTTCCTTTTCGTTCACGCCGAAGCGGGCGAGGTCCTCGAGAGGCAGATAAATCCTTCCCTGGCGCGCGTCCTCCCCGACATCGCGAAGGATGTTGGTGAGCTGCAAGGCATGGCCCATATGGATTGCGTAGTCTTCGCTTTTGGGATGGCGGCACCCGAAAATCTTGATCGAAACGAGGCCCGGCGCCGCCGCCACCTGCCAGCAGTAGGCTTCGAGGTCCGCGATCGTTTGGAAACGGCGCGGAAGGGTATCCGACTCGCAACCACGCAGGATTTCGAGCAGCAGGTTTCTTTCGATGGAGTGCGTCTCGAGCATCCGCTCGATCCCGTCGTGCCGGCGCTCCTCGATCGCAAGATTCCACTCGGCCAATCGCCGCCCGCGCTCTTTCGAATCCAGCGTCGCGGAGTCCGCGATATCATCGACCGTCCGGCAAAATCGGTAAAAAAGCAACGCATCGCGCCGGCGTTCCTTTGGAAGGAAATAAAGCGCGAAGGCGAGGTTGGAGTCGCCGGCTTCCGCGAGCGGGGGCGGGGTGTTCATGGTGACGCGATGATGGTTGATCGCTTCGAAGGGCTGAGTGTTCTGTCGCACTGGCTGGTTGCGATCTCCGCGTCGGCATTCCACAGAACCGTGGTTCCGGTCTCGCGTGCGTGGCTTTTTGCGAGGGGCAGCAGGAATGGAGCGGCCGGCGAGACGGTGATCAGGATTTTCGGGTTGTGAACAATCGCCCGAGCGAAGGCGGTGCGCCATTGGCCCTCTTCGTCGAGCTCGGCGACTGCCAGATTCGCGCACGAGGTGTCCAGGCCGGCCACACCTAGAACCTCGGCAACCCTGTCCCGCGCGAGATCGATCGAGGCGTTGCAAAGCCGCAGGTAGGGCATGGCGATATTTTCCGCCACGGTGAAGGAGGGCAGCAGGTGCGGATGGGTGAAGAGGTAGCCGAACGAGGAGTCGCGGAGGCGGTGGGCATCGCCGCTGTTCATCTCGTGGACGGCTTGCCCGAGCACGCGGATCGTTCCCGAATCCGGCGGCTCGATCATTCCGAGAATCCCGAGCAACAGGCTGCTGGATCCGTCGCCGGAGTCGAAAAACGCCGTGACCGTTCCTGATTCGAAATGCTCGCTGAAATCCTCGATCACGCGCGCTGCTTGCCCGTTCCAAGCGGGTCTGCGACAGGTGATGTGCTGGCAGTGCAGGGGGCTCATTTCGCGCGGAGTGACTCGATCCATCAACACGGATTTCGCAAACTTGTCAAAACCCCCGCGCCGATTTCGCGAACAAATCTTGCTGGATGGCCCCCGCAGCCCGTTTTAGTGTTTGCGCGTGAGTTACCGTGTGTTCGCCCGAAAATACCGTCCGCAGACCTTCGCCGAGGTGGTCGGGCAGGATCACATCACGCGCACCCTGCAAAATGCGGTGAACACCAAGCGCCTCGCTCAAGCCTACCTTTTTGTGGGTCCGCGCGGGATCGGTAAAACCTCCACCGCCCGCATCCTCGCGAAGGCGCTGAATTGCCAGGAGGGCACCTCCGCCGAGCCCTGCGGAAAGTGCGACGCCTGCCTCGAGATCGCCGAGGGCCGCAGCCTGGATGTCATTGAGATCGACGGCGCAAGCAACAACGGTGTGGAAAACATCCGCGACCTCCGCGAGAGCGCGGCCTACGCCCCGGCCCGCGGGCCCTTCAAAATCTACCTGATCGACGAGGTCCACATGCTCTCCGCCGGGGCTTTCAACGCGCTTCTCAAGACGCTTGAGGAGCCGCCACCACATGTGAAGTTCATCTTCGCAACCACCGAGTCGCAGAAAGTTCCCGCCACCATCACCAGCCGCTGCCAGCGTTTCGACCTCCGCCGCATCCCGGCGGAACTTATCAAGAAACACCTCCTCCACATCGCCAAATGCGAGGACATCCAGCTCGACGATTCCGCCGCCGAAACCCTCGCGCGCGGGGCCGAAGGCGGCTTGCGCGATGCCGAGAGCATGCTCGACCAGATGGTGTCGTTCTGCGGAACGCACATCACCCAGAAGGATGTGATGGATGTCTTCGGATTCACTCCGCTGGAGATTGTCCAAAACCTAGCCGAAGCCTTGTTCGCCGGTGATGTCCGCCAGGCGCTTGAGATTGTTGCCGAGCAATCCGAGGCCGGAAAAGACCTGATGCGCCTCACGGCCGAACTCGTCGCCCATCTTCGCGATCTGCTTGTTGCCCAGGCCACCGGTGCCGGCCAGCGGATTTCCCAAGCCAAACTCCTGGATCTTATCGAACACTTCAGCGCCGCCGAGGCATCGATGAAGTGGGTCGCCGACAAAAAGCTCCAACTCGATGTCGCGGTCATCAAAGCGCTTCATCTCCTCGACGAGACCAGCCTCACCGATGTGATCGAAACCCTCTCCGGGCTTTGCCACGGTGAGGTTCCCGCCCCGCGCCCGGTTTCCCGCCCGCCCGCCGCTCCTCCCAAAATCCCCCCGAAGGTCGAGGCGCCCGCGATGCCCGTCGCGCCTGTGGAGAAATCTCCCGCTCCCATCAAACCCTCCCCTGCAATGGTCGAGCAGATTGTCGATGCCGCCGTGGTTTGGGAAAAAGTCGTCGAGGATTTTGCCAAGAATTCCTTCATTCGATTCGGCTGGTTGCGGGACGGGGTCTTCGACCGCCTCGAGGAGGGCCGGGTCGTGGTTCGTTTTCCGGCCAGCGCGCGCGAGTCGGCGAGTTCCTATTTCATGCTCGAGGGGATCCAGGAGATCGAGCAACGCCTCCTGAAGGACTTTGGCCGGCCGATGAAGTTCGATATTGCTTACGACGAGTCGTTGCAACCCGAGCCGCCTGTCGAGGAAACTCCGGAGGTCCGCGAGGAGTCCCCCGCCGCCGTGGAATCGGCACCTCCCGCGGTCGAAGAACCTCCCGCCGATCCGATGGCGGATTTTCTGAATGATCCCTTGATCGAAAAAGCCCTCGAAATCTTCAAAAGCACCCTCCAGACTCGCAAAGCATGAACATCGCAAAAATGTTGAAGGAGGCCCAGCGCATGCAGGAACGCATGGCCGAGGCCCAAACCCAACTCTCCGCCCGCACCGTCGAAGCCACCTCCGGTGGCGGCAAGGTGGTCGTCAAAGCCACCGGCTCGGGCGAAATCACCTCGATCAAAATCGATCCCCAGGTCGTCGATCCGCAGGATGTCGAGATGCTCGAGGATTTGGTCCTGAGCGCCGTCCGACAAGCCGTCGAGGACGCGAAAAAAATGGCGGGTGATGAAATGGGTAAACTGACTGGCGGGCTCAAAATCCCCGGTCTCTCGATGTAATGGGAGTTTGCTCCGACCAGTGGATCCGCCGCATGGCGACGGAGAAGGGAATGATCGAGCCGTTCGTGGACGGCCAAATCAAAAAGACGGAATCCGGTGATCGCGTGATCAGCTACGGCCTCTCGAGCTACGGCTACGATCTCCGCGTTTCGAACGAGTTCAAGGTTTTCACCAATGTCTTCGGCAGCGTGGTCGACCCGAAATCCTTCGATGATCGTTCGTTTGTGGACATCGAGACCGATGTCTGCGTCGTGCCGCCGAACTCCTTCGCGCTTGCCCGCAGTGTCGAGTATTTCCGCATCCCGCGCGATGTGCTCACGATCTGCGTGGGCAAGTCCACCTACGCCCGCTGCGGCATCATTGTGAATGTCACGCCCTTCGAACCCGAATGGGAGGGGCATGTGACGCTGGAGATTTCCAATACCACGCCGCTCCCCGCGCGCATTTACGCGAATGAGGGTTTGGCGCAGGTCGTGTTTTTCCTCGCGAACGAAGTTTGCGAGACGAGCTACGCCGACCGTGCTGGAAAATACATGGGCCAGCGCGGGATCACGATTCCGAGAATGTGAGGGAGGCCCTCGCGGTCATGGTTGGCGGGGCGGCTGGCAGCCTTGCCCGCTGGCTGGTTTCCGAGTGGGTGGCATCCTTTGCTTGGTCGGCTGGTTTTCCCTACGGAATTCTCTTCGTAAATATCGCGGGGTCGTTCGGCATCGGTGTTTTCTCGGAGTTGCTTCTCGAGGGAGGCCTTTGGAACGCTGGATCGGGAGTGCGCGCGCTCGTCTTCGCGGGAATTTTCGGAGGCTTCACGACCTTTTCCTCATTCAGCCTCCAAACCCTCGCCCTCCTGAGGTCCGGCCAAATCCTTCCCGCTGGCCTGAATATCGTCTCCAGCGTCGCCCTTTGCCTGCTCGCTGTCTGGCTCGGCGCCCTGCTTGCGCACTCGCTGCTCGGTCTCGCCAAGTAAATCCCCTCCGCCACTCTGGACAATCTGGCGGCAGGCTGATAATCCACCGCCCCGTATGAGCAACCCTCACTCCTCCTCAACCCCGAACTCCACCATCGATTGGCACCGCATTCAGCGTGACCCCGATTTCTCCTCGCTGGTTCGCCGAAAAGTCCGACTGATTGTCCCGGCGACCTTGTTTTTCGTCGTCTACTACTTCGCGCTCCCTGTTTGCGTCGGCTGGTTCCCGCAAGCGATGGAGAAAAAAGTCTGGGGGGACATGAATCTCGCCTATTTCTTCGCCCTCTCGCAATTCGTCATGGCCTGGGTGCTGGCTGGCATCTATGTGGCCGCCGCCACCGGTTGGGACCGCAGCGAACGCGCCCTCCTCGCCAAGTTCGGATACACCTCGGAGCACTAATATGGATTTTCTCTTCGCAACCCCGGCCCCCGGTGACAATACCGCCCTCTGGATGTTCCTCGCCTTTGTGGCGGCGACACTCGTCATCACCTATTTCAGTGCCCGCAAATCCAGTGGAGCCAGCGCCTATTTCGCCGCCGGCCGCCGCATCACCGGTTGGCAAAACGGCCTCGCCGTCGCCGGCGACTACATGAGCGCCGCGAGCTTTCTAGGAATCGCCGGCATGATCGCGATGAATGGCTACGACGGCTTCATGTATTCCGTTGGCTTCCTTGTTGCCTACCTCACCGTTCTCTACATCGTCGCCGAGCCGCTCCGGAATTCGGGAAAATACACGATGGCCGATGTGTTGGCCTACCGCTTGAAGCCCCAGCCTGTGCGTGCGGCGGCTTCGCTCAGCACGCTCACCGTTTCGGTGTTTTACATGATCGCCCAAATGGTCGGTGCCGGTGTGCTGGTGCGTCAGTTGATCCCCGGAGTCAGCTACGAAGTTGCGGTGGTGGGTGTTGGTATCTTGATGGTTGTCTATGTCGTGTTTGGCGGAATGCTCGCCACAACCTGGGTGCAAATCATCAAGGCTGTCCTGCTCATGAGCGGCAGTATTTTTCTGAGCATTCTCGTTCTGCGCGAATATCAATTCGATCTCGGAAAATTCTTCACGCAGCTGACCGCGATTGAATCCACCGCGCCGGATGGGACCAAGGTTGTTCGGAATTTCCTCACTCCCGGTCTGATTTTCAAAAACCCGTGGGACCAAATCTCGCTCGGCATGGCGCTGTTGTTCGGCACAGCCGGCCTGCCGCACATCCTGATCCGTTTCTACACCGTGCCCGACGCCAAGACTGCCCGCGCCAGCGTGGTTTGGGCGATGGTGATCATTGGACTCTTCTACATCATGACGACCTTCTTCGGCTTCGGAGCCGCAAGCCTGATGGGCCCCGACTATGTGCAGTCCCATGGCGGCACGAACATGGCCGCGCCGGAACTCGCCCGCAAACTCGGCGGCGAGGTTTTCTTCGCATTCATCAGTGCCGTTGCCTTTGCCACGATCCTTGCCGTAGTCGCCGGTCTCACGATCAGCGCCAGCACGAGCTTCGCCCATGACTTCTTCACGAATGTCATCCACCACGGCAAGGAACACCGCCCCGGCCAGGAAGTTCTCGTGGCCCGCATCACCGCATTTGTGGTCGGCGCCCTGGCCATCGTCATCGCGATCCTCCTGGGCCCTGGTGTGAATGTGGCGTTCCTCGTGGGACTCGCCTTCGCCGTTGCTGCCAGCGCGAATTTGCCGGTGATGCTCTTCTCGATTTTCTGGAAACGCTTCAACACCTCCGGCGCCGTCGTCGGGCTTCTGGTGGGTCTGATATCCAGCATCCTCCTGATTCTGATTAGCCCCGACTTCATGGGCGCGAACGCCATTTTCCCTCTGAAAAATCCCGCCCTGCTGAGCATCCCGATCGGATTCCTCGGAGCGATCATCGGAACCTTCCTTTCGAAGGAAGTGCCCCCGGAGGAGAAATTCATCGAACTTCAAGTCCGCGCCAACACCGGTCTCGGCGCCGAAAAAGCCACCGAGCACTGAGA
>JBMTBF010000006.1:0-18278 GCA_049429585.1 Terrimicrobiaceae bacterium
CCGTTTGGCCGTCGGCGGTAGACATCGGCTGCGCGCCGCCGGAGAGGTCGATGATGGACAACCGACGATGCCCCAAAAAAACCCCGGCGTCCGGTTTTTCAAAAAACCCCTCGGCGTCCGGCCCGCGATGGGCAAGGCGATCCGTCATGCGGCGCAACACCGCGCCGTCGCCAGCGCCGACGAATCCGGCGATGCCGCACATCAGTCGGCGGAAGTTTTCCCGTCGAGGTTTCGCGTGTCGCGAACAAGGTAGATGGCTTTGTTCTGCGACTCGTGGAAGGTCCGGGTGACCATCTCGGCGAGCAGGCCCATGAGGAAGCAAAGGACCCCGGTCATAAAGGAAAAAACGGCCATCATGGGCAGCGGCGTGCCGGTGAAGAAATAGCCGCGGGTCCGCATGTAAATGGCCCAGAGACTAAAAACTCCCGACGCCACGAGAAAAAGGAATCCCCAGAAGCCGAAAAGATACATTGGCTTCAGCATGTAGCGGTCCATGAAGCGGACGGTGAGAAGGTCCATGATCACTTTCAGCACGCGTTCGAGCCCGTATTTGGAGTGTCCGGTTTTGCGGGCGTGGTGATTGACGGGGAGCTCGGTGATCCGGGCACCGTGCCATTTGGCGTAGATCGGGAGGAAGCGGTGCATTTCGCCATAGAGGCGCACGCCTTTGATGACCTCGGCGCGGTAGGCTTTCAGCGAGCACCCGAAGTCATGGAGTTCCACCCCGGAGACGGTGGAGATCAGCTTGTTCGCGAAGATGCTCGGGATGTTTCGTTGAAGTGCGTTGTCTTGGCGGTCCTTTCGCCAGCCGGAGCAAACTTCGTAGCCCTCATCGAGTTTGGCGACGATGCGGGGGATGTCCTCGGGGTCGTTCTGACCATCCCCGTCGAGCGGGATGATCGTGTCGCCGCGCGCGAAATCAAAGCCCGCCATCATTGCGGCGGTCTGACCGAAGTTCCGGCGGAAATGGACGACCTTCACCTCGGGATTCGCGGACGCGAGATCGTCGAGGAGCTTTTCGCTGCCATCATGGCTGCCATCGTTCACGAAAATGATTTCCCAATCGTGGCCATAGTGCGCCCGCATGACGCGTTGCACTTTTTCAAACAACGGGGCCAAGGCCTCGCGTTCGTTGTAAACAGGAACAGTCAGTGAAATCATCGATCCAAAAGAAATATCCCTTCAGCCCCCCGGAAAGCCAACCGGCTCACAGGCTCGGGTAAATGCGCGAGTAGTCGTATCGTGATTCAAATCCCAGCTCGGGCGGAAACTCGGAGTAGCCCGAATTGATCCAAGGAATGTCGCTACGATAGGGAGGGTAGTAGGAGCCGTTGTGGACGGGGAACGGGAAAAGGGCGACTTCATAAATGCCGAAACCAAGACGGGAAAAAACGCGGCCCACGCCACGGACGAGACCATAACTGAACGCGGCGGAGTTTCCTTCAATGTCGTTGATAAGGGACATTTGGAACGGAATCTCGGTGAGTCCGTAGGCGATGTTGCCGATCCCTCGGCCGAGTTTTCGGGTGGCGCCATAGTCGGAGGCAGGCGGGGCTTGGATATCCGCAAAAACCGGCGAGCAAACGACCAGAGTCAGGAGGGCGAGGAGTGTGCGCTTCATCAGTCGGCATTTAGAAGCCCCAGAACCCCGCTCATCAAGGAAAAAACCCATTCCCTCAGGCGGGGGAAAATCCGCCTTGCTTTGAATGGGCGGGACGGGATGATGACCCGCATGATTGAGGTGGAAGTCTACGCGGCGGGAGTCCGCCAACCGGACAAAATGATGGGGCTGCGCTTGGAGTTGGATATTATTCCACAGCTTCGCTACAAGGTTGATACGAATCACGATGTGATCTTCATGGAATTCGGTGGCGAGATGCCATCCATCGAGTCGCTGGAAGCCGTTTTCAGAAAAATCAATCTCGAGCCGCGTTTTGTTGGCCAGCTTCCCGAGCAACGCCAACCGGGCAAAAAAACCCAGAGGATCGTCTAGCCGGAATTCGTTTCCGCCGCCTCGCAAGCATCTCCATGGCCGTTCCTGAATTTCTTACCCGCCTCCTTTCCCAGTTCCTCGCCTTTCTAGGACAGGTGGCGGCGTTAGCCGGGGAAACCCTCCTCTCGATTGGCGCGGGGAGAATCCGCCTCCGGCTCGTGATTCAACAAATCGCGGAAATCGGATTCCGCTCGCAGTTGGTGGTGATCGTGACAGGTGGATTCACCGGCGCCGTTTTCACGGCACAGGCGTTTTTTCAATTCGATGTGTTGAACATGGAAACGGCGGTCGGCCCAGTGGTGGCGCTGTCGATGTTCCGCGAACTGGGACCGGTTCTGGCCGGCGTGATGGTGGCGGGCCGGGTTGGGGCGGCGATGACAGCCGAAATCGGAACGATGAAGGTGACCCAGCAAATCGATGCCCTCCGCGCCTTGGCGGTTTCCCCGATCGACTACCTCGTCGTCCCCCGCGCTTTGGCGATGTTTATTTCGATGCCGTTTCTGGTCGTCGAGTGCGTCGCATTCGGCATCCTCGCGAGCTACTATGTAGGCGTCGAGGTGCTTGGAATCGAAGGAGCGTATTTTTTGGCGAATACGCAAAAGTTCACCGAATCGAGTGATATTTTCATGTCACTGGTGAAAGGGTTTTTCTTCGCCGCAATCGTTGTCTTCATCAGCTGCCAAGAGGGCTTGGAGGCTAAAAACGGCGCGGTCGGAGTGGGACGCGCCACGACATCCACGGTTGTCAATTGCTCGCTCGCCATCCTGATCGCGAATTTTTTCCTCACCATGGCGCTCAACATTTTCTTTCCCGCCGGATGACAACGACCGAGCCACTGATCCAAGTCCGCAATCTCGTTCAAAAAATCGGCGGTCAGGAAATCCTGCGGGGCCTTTCGATCGATGTGATGCCAGGCGAGACGCTTGTGCTGCTCGGAAAGAGCGGCGGCGGAAAAAGCGTCTTCCTCCGGCACCTCATCGGCCTCATGCACCCGATTTCGGGATCGATCATTTTCGAAGGCAACGAGATCACGGCGCTCACCGAGCGGGAACTCCAACCGGTGCGCAAAAAAATCGGCATGCTTTTCCAGGATGGCGCGCTTTTCGACTCGATGAATGTTTTCGACAATGTGGCATTTCCCCTGCGCGAGAGCGGCGAGAGGAATCCCAAGGTCATCCGTGAAAAAGTCGCCGAATCGCTCGCCATGGTGAACATGACCGGCCACGACCGCAAAATGCCGGTGAACCTGAGCGGCGGCATGCGCAAGCGCGTGGCCCTTGCACGGGCGATCATCTCGCCGCCCGATGTGATTCTATACGACGAGCCCACCGCGGGACTCGACCCGATCGTTTCGGACAGCATCAACAAGCTCATCCGCCATCTTCAACGCGAGCTCCATGTGACCTCGATCGTGGTGACGCACGACATGGTGAGTTGCCACCACATTGCGGACCGCGTGGCGCTTCTCAACGAGGGGCGGATTTACTTTTTAGGAAGCCAACAGGAGTTGCGGGACACCACCGATCCGATCATCCGGGATTTTGTGGATGGAAGATCGGGTGAAACCATTTATTGAGGAGCACACATGACCAGCGAAGACCGGAAAACACAAATCAAGGTCGGAATTTTCATTCTTATCGGACTCACCGTCACGGGAATGCTTGTGGTTTACTTCGGACGGCTCGGGGAGGGATTGTCGAACTACTACAACCTCCGGGTCGAATTCTCGAACGCGAGCGGAATCATTCGCGGGGCCGAGGTGCTTCTCGCCGGCGCGAAAGTCGGCCGTGTCACCACCGAGCCGGTCATCATGCCCGACATGCAGGGCGTTTATGTGGAGCTTCGCATCCTGGAGCAGGTGCGGATTCCGGTGGGAAGCGCGTTTTCGATCGGGAGTTCCGGTCTCCTGGGGGACAAATACATCCAGATCGTCCTGAATGACGGCAAGCCCGATGGTCCTGTGATCGAACCAGACTCCACCATCAAAGGCTCGGAGGTTGGAGACGGATTCGGTGCGCTAACCGATGGCGCGGGGCATCTGATCGCCGACCTGCGAAACACGGTCAGAAACATCAACTCCGTAGTCACCAAACTGGATCAATCGGTCCTCTCCAAAAGCGAACTCGAGTCCGTTTCGGCAACTATCAAAAACCTGCAAACGACAACCGGCAAGCTGGCCGAATCCTCGGGACGTTTCGAGTCCCTTTTGAAATCTGGACAGGAAACCATGGACTCCGCGAAAAAAGCCTCTGATGAGATCAAGAGCCTCGCCGAGCAAGCCAAGACCGGCCGGGGCGTTCTGGGGATGCTTGTGAGCAACCGGGAGATGGCGGAAAATCTTCGCGCCTTCATTCTCAACCTGCGCAAGCACGGCATTCTTTGGTATAAGGACACTCAAAAACCGGCGCGCGGAGATTCGGGCGACACGCCCTGACCCAAATTCGGCTTGATTCGTCAGGACCCTTTCCGGATTCTCGGTCATGGAAAGCACAACGAAAAAAGCATCCCCCTCCCAGGATCTCGATTCCCTTTTCTACCGTCCGGCCGAGGAGTTTTTTCCAAAAAACTCGGCTGTTTCGCTCACCTACGACGATGTCAGCCTCGCCACCCTCTACAGCGAGATCGTGCCGCGCGAAGCGAACCTCGAAACGCGACTGGCACCTGGACTTACCCTCCACATGCCGGTGGTCTCGTCGGATATGGACACGGTCACCGAATCGCGCATGGCGATCGCGCTGGCCTTGAACGGCGGCCTTGGTCTCATCCACTACAATATGCCTCCGAAGCAGCAACTCTCGGAGGTCTCCCGCGTCAAAAACCATGTCCATGGCCTGATCCGCGAACCCATCAAGGTCACTCCAAGCCAGCGGATCGGGGAGGTTCTTGCCTTGATCGAGGAGAAAAAATTCAGCTTCTCCACATTTCCCGTCGTTGATGACGACGACCGTCTGCTCGGCTTGCTGCCCGGCCATTGCGTTCGACCCCGCTTTGCGTCGCGAGGCGTCTCGGAGGCGATGATGCCAAGGGCCGGGGTTCTTACGATCCGCGAGGACGAACTCGGAGCCGACCCCATCGCTCGGGCGGACAAATTTTTCACCGAACACATCGGGATTCACAAGCTCCTGGTCGTGGACAAGGAGGATCGCCTGCGCGGCCTTTTCACCCTCAGCGATATCGAGCGCATCACCCAGGAGCGCTCGCTCCAGACGAAGCCCGCACGCGATGCGAAATTCCGCCTCGTTTGCGGTGCGGCCGTGATGGCTCCGCGCAATCCGGAGGGAAAGATTGATAAAGACGGCCTCCTCGCCCATGTCGGCGCGCTGGTTGAGCGCGGCTTGGATATTGTTGCGGTTTCCACGGCCCACGGCCATTCGCGCGGCGTCGGGGAAAGCGTTCGCTCGATCCGCGCGGCATTTCCTGATCTGCCCTTGATCGCGGGGAATGTCACCAGCGCGGCGGGGGTCGAGTTTTTAGCCGAATGCGGGGCGACGACGATCAAGGTCGGCCAGGGGCCTGGATCGATCTGCACCACGCGTGTTGTGGCCGGCGTCGGGATTCCCCAACTCACCGCGCTTTATGTTTGCTCCAAGGCGGCGGCTCAATGCGGTGTGGCGATTCTCGCCGATGGCGGCATCACGAAATCCGGAGATGTGGTGAAGGCGCTTACCCTCGCCGATGCCGTGATGTGCGGAAGCCTCCTCGCAGGGTGCCCCGAGGCCCCGGGCCAGATCATGGAGATCAACGGCAAGTTCTATAAACAATACCGCGGCATGGGCAGCCATGCGGCCATGAAGGCCGGAAGCGCCGCGCGCTACGGTCATGTGAAGGAACTCTCCCAAAAATCCGCCGCCGAGGGAGTCGAGGCGCTGAAGGAAGTTTCGGCTTCGGCAGACACGGTTCTCGCCCAACTCGCAGGGGGACTTCAAAGCGGCATGGGATATTTGGGAGCCGCCAACCTGTCGCAACTCCGCACGAATGCCCGCTACACGCGCATCACGCCGGCTGGTCTGCGCGAAAGCGCCCCGCATGACATCATCGAGGTCAAAACCGGCGGTTAAAATCGAGCGGCCCGCGCCGCTTCGGCACCCGCACAGCCACGACTACCCGCATTTGTTCAAACGCTGGAGGTCCATCGCGTCATCCGCCGGCCTCCAATTTGAGGTTTTTGCAAAAACCGAGGGACATCCCCTCCTCCACCTGTTCTCCAAGAAAAACAAGCCAGATGCCCCATCGATCTATCTCTCGGCAGGCATTCACGGGGACGAACCTGCCTCAACCGAAGCGCTTTTAGCATGGATCGAAAGAAACGCTGAACGCGCGCGGCACTTGAACCTCCGGATTTTCCCCTGCCTCAACCCATGGGGCCTTGTTCACAACAAACGCACCGACAGCGAAGGCCACGACCTGAACCGCTGCTACCGTGATTGCTCCCAACCGATCGTCGCCGAGCACCGCAGGCTGGTTTTAAAATCGGACTACGATCTGGCCCTCATTCTTCACGAGGACTACGACGCGCAGGGGGCATACCTTTATGAAACCTCCCCCGCCAAACCAAACCGGGGCGAGATGATCATCGCAGCCATGTCGCGCCACATGCCTCCCGACCCGCGCAGACGAATCGACACCAGCCGAGCCAAGGACGGAATCATCCGCCGAAGAATCACTCCGAATATGATGCCCGACTGGCCCGAGGCGTTTCTGCTCCACTTCCACGGAACGCGCCGCGTTTTCACCATCGAAACGGCTTCCGAGTTCCACATCGATTCCCGTGTGGAGGCGCATGTGGCGGCCATGGATGCCGCGATCCGCCTAATCGATTAAGTCCGCGTAGTGCTCGTGGGCCATCGATCGCGAACGCTCAAAAATCGCCTTGGAGTCGTCCATCGACAAAACCTTGCTGACCAATGTCTCGCATGCTCCCGCATCGAGCGACTGGACGGCTTTTTTAATGCGGGGAACAAGCGCGGTGGAGGCACTGAGCTCATCCACGCCAAGGCCGATCAGCAGCGGGGTCAGCAAAATATCCGAGGCCATCTCGCCGCATACACCGGTCCAGATTCCGTTGGCTTTCCCGGCATCGACCGTCATTTTGATCATGCGCAAAATCGAGGGATGCGTGGGATTGTAGAGATGCGCGATCCTATCGTTCAGGCGGTCGACCGCAATCGAGTATTGGATCAGATCGTTAGTTCCGATGCTGAAGAAGCGGACCTCGCGAGCGAGGTGTTCAGCGATAAGAACAGCACTGGGAATTTCGATCATAACTCCCACCTCGACGAAGGGGTTGAATGGAATGCCGGCGGATGCGAGTTCCTGTTTGCACTCCTCGAGGATTTGGTTGGCGCGGCGCAACTCCTCGATGCCTGAGATCATGGGATACATGATTTTCACCTGGCCGATGCCGGCGGCACGGAGGATCGCACGGAGCTGGGTCTTGAAAACAGCCGGATGCTCGAGGCAGTAACGGATCGCACGGCAACCTAGGAAGGGATTCTCCTCGTGATCCAACGCCAGGCTAGAGGCCACCTTGTCGCCGCCGATATCAAGTGTTCGGATAATCACACCGTGAGGCATGCTGCTTTCAGCGGCATGGCGATAGTGCTCGTATTGCTCATCCTCGCTAGGAGGTTCCTCCCGGTTCAAAAATAGGAACTCGGTGCGGAAAAGCCCGACCCCCTCCGCACCCTGCGCCGCAATTTCCCCAAGGTCGTCAGGAAGGTCGATATTCGCGGAAAGAGTGATGTGGCGACCGTCGCGTGTGGTGGAAACCGTTTCGCGAATTTGCTCAAGGCGCTCCGCGACCTCCTCTTTTTCCTGCTCGATGCGGCCGTATTCGATGAGCGTCTCGCGACTGGGATTGACAATGAGCAGGCCCGTATAGCCATCGATCAGGATGTCATCGCCGATCCGGATATGCTGGGTGATGCCCTGCATGCCCACAATGGCTGGAATCTCCAGGGAACGGGCTAGAATCGCGGTGTGGGAGGTTTTGCTGCCGATCTCGGTGACAAACCCACAGACAAGATTTCGATCGAACTGGGCGGTGTCTGACGGCGAGAGGTTGTGGGCGATGACGATGTGTTGCTGGGCGTGGGCGGCGGGATTGAGAGGAGCCTTGCCGAGCAGATTGCGAATCACCCGCCGGGCGACATCCTGGATGTCGACCACACGCTCGCGAAGGTAGGGATCATCGATGGACTCCAGGGTCTGGCAGTATTTTTGAACGACCTGCTGGAAGACATGCTCGACATTTTGCCGGTCGCGTTCCAACCCGCGCAGGACCTCGTCGATGAGTGTGCGATCCTCGACCACCAGCAGGTGCGCATCGAAAATACTCGCGTCCTCCGCGCCAATTGCGGCGACGATCCGGCGTTGGATTTCGAGCAACTCCACGCGAGTGGAAATGAGAGCCGATTCAAATCTCGCGATCTCCCCGGGCAAATCCTCTGCGGATATCTCCCTCGACAAGATCTCCTCGTCCTCGGTGTAATAAACCAGCGCGGGGAAATGAGCGATACCCTGGGCCACAGGAACGCCCTGAAATCTCCTCTCAACTTTTTCCTGCGGGGCGGTTTGCATTGCCGGGAGAATTGCAAGAATTCCCCTCCAGCGCAATGGGAAGGATTGGAGGGAAATCCCCCGTCCTTCAGTGCTTCGGAGCCTTCACCGTTCCAGCCTCAAGGTCGTCGCGTCGGCGTTGGACGATGCGGTTGGCGATTTCAAAAACCATCTCTTCGAGGAGCAAACGGAGGTGACTGCCCGCGCGAAAATCCGAGGGGGCGATATTTTTCACCCGGTCGGCATGAACGCTCAGCTGGTAGCATTTTTTGAAACTCGTCCGCGTCGGATCCTCAGGATTGTAAACGGCGATCGCCTGACCTCCACTACGACGCATGACGGTGAAACATGGCACATCGGTCGGGCCGTCACCGACATAGATCATATTTTGAAAGGGAACGGGGCGGAGCGCAGGGTCCATGTGGTCATTCACATCCTGATCCATCTCGAGCATTCCTTTGTTGATGCGGAAGAGAAATTGGGTCTTTTGCGTGTGGCTGATCGCTCGCTTGGGAAACGTGATGCGGTCATGCTCATCCACGGCGAATTCACAACCGAAAATCTTGCGCACATAGGGTGCGAGGCGGCTTCCATCGATGAGGACCTTCATGCCCGACGATACGATGTAGTGCTCCACGGTGATGCCATGGGCGACATGTTCAGGCTTAAGCAACGAGGTTTTGAATTCCTCGAACATCTCCGGAAGGCCCGGATAAAAAGTCAGGCGCGATCCGAGTTCACGGAGCTGGGCGTTGGTGGGCCGGTCGATCTCCATGCAGTCGAGAAGAACCTTCATGTAGGCGAGCTCGTGGTCGTAACCTTGCTTCTGCACCAACTCGCCGCAACGCGCCCAGAAGTTCTTGGGATTGATACCAAAGACGGGAAACAACGCCTCCTCCTGCATGTAGGTGGGCGAAAGGGTCTGATCGTAATCGTAGATGATCGCGATGGTGTTCTGTGGCACGCTCATTGCGCCGCCATCCTGTAGGAGGGGCGATGCAGGCCGGCCAGCAAAAACCTCAAGACGCGGTCCGCAGAACGAGTTTCAAGGCATCGACGCGAATGGTGGATTCCGAAAGCGCCTCGAGGAGGGTGGATTTGGCCGCTTCCAATGACTCGATCTCGGCGGGAGGCACGGATCGGTTGATCGCCGAAAGATCGCGCAGGCGGTTGATTTCGGCGGAATATTGGTCGGAGGCTTTGGTACGCGCTGCAAGAACCAGCGACTCCTTGCGCGCGGCACCGATTTCGACTGCTTTCGCCAGCATCGCCGGGAGGTGCTTCTTTTTGAAAACCGGGGTGTCGATCAAACCGAAAACATCGCCCGATGACAGCGAAGCGTCTCGAAACTCCTCGTCATCGCCCCGATCGGAGAGGGTTTGGTCCACCACAACGCGCAATGGCGTAGCAGGCAGAAACCGGTCGGCGTGAAGATTCGGCGGGGCAATACACTCGAGAACAAGATGAACCTCGAGAAACAGCGCGCCGGGCAGGTCGGACTTCCAAACGCCGAAGACGGAATTGCCGGTTTCAATCCCGAGGATCGACTCGATCGCGGCTCGAACGAGCGGGTGGTCCTGGCTCAAAAATCCCAAATCCTCGCGGGAGATGGCGCGTGAGCGATCGAATGTGAACATCGCCCCCTCGGGTGTCAGGCCCGGCAACGAAGCAGACTGACCGGCTCCGGACTTCAAAAGATACCCCCGGCTGCCCAGTTCCTCGACCTCGACGCCCAAATGATCGAGCGTCCGGATAAAGAAGGACTCGAATTCCGTATCGGCGTCCTGTTTGCGAATGCCCTGAATCAAGGGTGCCACGATTTCGGATTTGTTGGAATTGAGTTCAAGCAATCGGTCGTAGCCCCGCTGGAGACGCTTGCCGATTTTCTTGTTCTCCGCGGCGGTGTCCAAAACGAGTTTTTCCAAGCCATCCGCATCAAACGACTCCACCAACCCGGCGAGACGACTTGAGAAATGGGATGCCAGAGCGGCTGCGCCGTGAGGGTTTTTTTGAAATGCATCGAGCCCGTCGTGATACCACCGGGCAAGGACCTCCTCCTCGCCACCTATGCGGAATGGCACATGGATATGGATCGTCGAGGTCTGACCGATGCGGTCCAGCCGTCCAATCCTTTGTTCGAGGAGTTCCGGATTCGCCGGCAAATCGAAAAGCACCAGATGATGGGCGAATTGGAAATTGCGTCCCTCGCTGCCGATCTCGGAACAAATGAGGAGGCGGGCGCCATCCTCCTCGGCGAAGTAGGCCGCATTGCGGTCGCGCTGGAGGAGTGTGAGACGCTCGTGAAAGACGGCGGCGGGAATTTTGATCGTCTTTTGAAGTTCCTCCATCAGGCCGGTCGCCGCCCCGGGACTTGAGCAAATCAGAAGGACTTTCTGCTTTTTGAGGCTTCTGAGGAGCTCAACAAGCCAGGCCATCCGATCGGCATCCGGAGCCAGCGGGGCAAGGTGCGCTTTGCGTTTCGGAAAACCGGAAAGGGCAGCCCGCGTATTGCGGAACATGACCCGTCCTGTACCGAATTCATCGAGCAAACCGGCAACGACCTTCTCCCGCGCGGACACCTCACCAGCTAGAAATTCTTCGTAGTGTTTCTGAATCGCCCCCTGGAGAAGGGAGGAATTGGGAATTTTTTTTCCAGCCAACAGCGCATCGATCGCCTTGGCGACCGATTCATAGCGATCGGATTCCTTCAGAAAGGAGTCGAGGTCGTTGTAGCGCTCGGGATCAAGGAGACGCAGGCGGGCGAAATGCCCCTCCAGGCCGAGTTGCTGCGGTGTGGCTGTGAGCAGAAGAAGTCCTGGAATCGTGCGCGAGAGAGATTCGACAAGAGAGTATTCCGGCCCGCCTCCCGCAGCAGACCAGGCGAGGTGGTGCGCCTCGTCCACAACCAGCAAATCCCATCCCGCTTCGCGTGCCTGCTCGGCTCGTTTGGGGTTCGAGGCGAGAAAGTCCAACGCGCAAATCACAAGTTGACTATCCAAAAATGGATTCAAACCCGAAGCCTCCAGCGAGAGGCAGCGCTCCTCGTCAAAAATGCTGAACGACATTTGAAACCGGCGGAACATTTCGACGAACCACTGGTTCAGCAACGCCGGAGGCAGCAGCACCAAAATCCGCCCCGCGCGGCCAGTGAGGTGAAGACGCTGAAGAACGAGTCCCGCCTCGATGGTTTTTCCCAGGCCGACCTCGTCGGCCAGAAGAACGCGCGGAGCGAGGCGCGATGCCACCTCGGAGGCGATCGAAATTTGGTGGGGAATCAAATCGATCCGGCCGCCGGCGAATCCCCGGGCGGGGTTTTGGCGCAAATCGCGGCGACGCTGAAGGCATTCCACACGGAGTTTGAACCGCTCAAGTTCATCCACCTGCCCCGCCAGCAGCCGCTCCTCTGGTTTCGAAAAACTGATGGAGTCGGAAAGCTCCGCCTCGGCCACCGCGCGCTTGCCGCAGAGGTAGGATAGAAGACCAGCCGTGTCGGTGATCGAATCGACCGTCAATGCCTCGCCGGAGTGTGTCCGGATTTTGTCACCTTCGGAAAACCGCACACGGCGGATCGGCGCGCTCCCCACCGCATACTGGCGATGTTCGCCGGCGGCGGGAAAAAAGATTTCAGCCCGGCCGTATTCGCTTTTCAAAACGATGCCAAGGCCGAGCTCCGGCTCGGTGTCACTGGCCCATCGCTGGCCGGGAACGGGAATATCTTTGCTCATGGATTGGATAATTCCTCCCACCGCGCGTAGAGGCGATCGATTTCCCTTCTCTGCGCCTCGAGTTGCAAAAGCACGGAAGGCGCCTCCGCGGATCGCGTGGCTTGGAAAGCGGGGTTGTTGAGCATCCCCTCGAGTTCGGCAGCGATGTTTTCGGCATGGAGGATGGATTCCTCCATTCCCTCGAATTCCTGCTTTTCGCGATAACCGAGCTTTTTTTTCGGCGGGGATTTGGAGGGCTGTTCGATTTTTCTAGAAGATGCCATCGCGCCATAACGCGACTCCCGTGCTTTTTTACCTTCCAGGTAATAGGAAAAATTTCCCGGCTGGGCGTGAATACCACCTTCCTCGAAAGCCACGATCCGGTCGCAAATCCGGTCGAGAAAATACCGGTCGTGGCTGACCACCAAGACCGTTCCGTCGAAGGCGGCAAGCGCCTCTTCGAGCATTCGGAGGCTCCCGAGGTCGAGGTCGTTCGTCGGCTCGTCGAGAACAAGCACATTTCCGCCCCGGCAAAGCACCTTCGCGAGCATCAGCCGGGCGCGCTCACCGCCGGAGAGCTTGTCGATGCGGTCGTTCATTCGCACATCGTCGAAGAGATACCGACGCAAATAGGCTCTCACTGGAATTTCACGGTTGCCAAACTGGATCGACCCGCCGTCTCCGCCGACTTCCTCAAGGACGGTGTTCGAGCCGTTGAGCTTCATTCTTCCTTGGTCGATGTAGTTGAAGACTACCCGTTTTCCGATGGTCGCGGTTCCTTCGGTCGGCGACTGCTCGCCGAGGCACACCCGGAGCAGGGTGGATTTTCCAGCACCATTTCGCCCCACGATTCCGGTGCACTCGCCCGGACGGAGGGAGAGATCCAGATTTCTAAAAATCCACCGCCCCCCGGACTCGAAACGGACACCGGCATGAACCAGTTCGATCGCGTTGTTTCCCAACTCCGGCGCGGGTGGAATGAGAAGATCCATCTCCCGCTCCTCGGGCGGGGTTTCCTGGCCGGCGATTTGGTAAAAAGTCTCAAGGCGCTTTTTGGATTTCGAACGCTGGGCGCGAACGCCGGCCCGGACATATTCGAGTTCGGCGCGAATGAACCTCTGGCGACGGCGTTCGGCCTGGGAGGCGATCTGCTGGCGCAGGGCGCGGGACTCCAGATACGCCGCGTAGTTTCCCGGATGAGAATGGGCTTTGCCCTGGGAGATTTCAATGATCCGGGTGGCGATGGTTTCGAGAAAATACCGATCGTGTGTGACCATCACCACCGCTCCGGAAAATCCCTTGAGAAAATCCTCAAGCCAGCCTGTGGACTCCGAGTCGAGATGGTTCGTTGGTTCGTCGAGGAGCAAGAGATCGGGCTGGGACGCCAAGGCGCGACAGAGCGCGACCCGGCGCTTTTCACCACCCGAGAGCGGTCCAACGAGCGAGTCCAGCGGAGGAGCATGAAGCGCTCCGGCGAGGCTTTTGATGCGGGTCTCGAGGTTCCACCCATCGGCGTGCTGGATGAAATCGAGAAGATCGTGGAGCTCATTATCAGTCCCCTCGCCCGCCTCATAGCGCCGCAGCGACTCGACCAGATCGGCCGCTCCCGACTCGATGTTCGCGAGCACAGTGGCAGCTGGATCGAGCTCGAATTCCTGCGGAAGATAGCCGACCCTCAAACCTCGGCGTCGTGAGATTTCGCCCGAGTCAGCCTCGTTTTCTCCCGCGAGGATTTTAAGGAGACTTGTCTTGCCGCATCCATTGCGACCGACGAGCGCAACTTTTTCGCCGGGAGAGACGGTTAGGGTGATACCGTCGAGAAGAAGTTGTGGGCCGTAGGCAAGACGGACTTCGTTTGCCGAGAGAAGTGAGGCGGACATCAGCGGAGATAATTTGCAGGGATCGGGAAAGCGTTTTCGATGTGGCGGATTTCCAATGGCGGGCCGATGACGACCTCCACGATGTCGAAACGATAGGTGATTTCAGGCATATCGAGCATACGAAGCCACTGCATGGCACCGCGAATGATGAGGCGGCGTTTTTTTTGATCCACCGCTTCGGATGGCGCTCCATAGACTTCACTCGAGCGTGTCTTCACTTCGACAAACACGAGTTCGCCATGCCTTTTGTCACGGCACACGATGTCGACTTCGCCACCATGTGGCGCGCGGAAGTTTTTGTAGAGAATCTTGTGTCCATGGCGGCGGAGGAAACGGGCGGCGAGAGTTTCTCCGTGCTGACCGAGCGCGATATGGGCGGCCTCACCAGAGTTCCGCTTGCGCCACAGGCGCGAAACTTCTTCGGTGAATTGGACAAGGCCCATGTTTACGCAGTTTGGCAAAGTGCTCGGCGGTTGGGTAGCCTTTATGCTTCGCGAAGCCGTATTCGGGATAAAGCCGATCATATTCCAACATCGCTCGATCGCGCTCGACCTTAGCAATGATGCTGGCCGCAGCGATGCTCAAGCTGATGCCGTCGCCTCCAACCAAAGCAGTTTGCGGGCAGGGAAAATCGGGAACAGGCAACCCGTCGATCAGGACATGGACAGGACTAGGATCGAGTTTTTCCCAAGCACGCCGCATTCCGGCATGGGTGGCACGGAGAATGTTCAAACGGTCGATTTGTTCGGCTGAAATGGAAACCGATGCCCAGCGTATGGCGGGATTTTGGGTGATTTCCAAATAGAGCGCCTCACGACGGCGAGAGGTAAGTTTTTTGGAGTCATCCAAGCCAGGAAGGCTAAATGAGAGTGGCAAAACAACAGCTGCGCACGACAAAGGTCCAGCCAGAGGACCTCGACCAGCCTCATCTATCCCTGCAACCGGAAAAATTTCCGAGTCGCGAAGCAAAAGCTCGTGCTCGAGAGAGCACGCCATTTTCAATCAGGAGCGATCGACCTGATCCTTGACGGTCGTAGCCGATTTGCCCTTGCGAGAGCGGAGGTAATTGAGCTTGGCGCGTCGAACAGCCCCTTTGCGCTCCACTTCAATTTTCGCGATGCGAGGCGAGTGGATCGGGAAAACTCGTTCTACGCCCTCGCCGTAGGAGACACGACGCACGGTGAAATTTTCGTTGATACCAGCGCCTTTGCGGCCAATCACGATACCAGCATAAATTTGGATACGCTCTTTGTCGCCCTCCACCACGCGAGTGTGGACTTTGACGGTGTCGCCGACATTGAAAGGCTTGAGGTCGGACTTAAATTGCTCGGATTCGATTGTGTCTATTATGTTCATTGTAAAAAAGCTTGGATTTACTGAAGTTTGGAATCTAGCGTGGTGTAAACCGTATCATAAAAAAGGGAGGTATTAGTTGCTTGGGATCCTTGATAAACCAATCCATCGCCTCCACGACGAAATACTACGAAAGCTTTGTTTCCAAATGGCAATGCCGTTGAGACAAGAGCAGTTCCAGGAGTTACAAAGTTAGCAGATGATATGAAAATGGATTGCATGGGACTGGAATCTTTTACTTGATATATACTTAGAGAACTTGGAGAGGAGGCAGTTACAGCGGTATTAGCAGGGCGTGAGACACCCTGAGCATTGAGCATTTTGTTAAAATCATTTGAAGACAAATATCCGCCATCAGTAATACCTGTAGCCCAGCTAGACCAACTTGGAGACGTAGCGTCACCAGGCCAAACCAAACTGGTATCACCAGTCGTCTGACCGTCTGCTGCCATATTCAATGTTGCAACATATAATTGTCGTGCATTGCTCATTGTTTGGGAAGCTTGACCACGGGTGAGAGCACCAGTGATAGCAGGGAGGGCCAATGAAGCTAAGATAGCGATAATTGAAATCACAACCAAAAGTTCAATAAGAGTGAACGCACTAGGACGTTTTTTTAGGATCATAATTAAAACCTTACAAATTCCATTTTCGAGATCAATAAAATTTATCCACCCCTCAACAAAAACCACCCCACCCCACCCCCGAGGAGCATCAGCAGTGCAGGGTTGATGTGTTTGGCAAAGAGAATCCCCGCGACCACAAGTGCGACGACCGAAGTGGTAATGTTGAAATCCATCGCACGTTCCGGATTGAAACAGGCGGTTTTTCCGACGGCGTGAACGCCGGCGAGCATCAGGCCGATGGTGATGGGTGCCATTCCACGCTGAACCGAATCCCGCCAAGGGTTGTCCTTGAAGCGATCCCAAATGTAGCTGCATCCGTAGACCAGAAAACTCGAGGGCAGGTAGAACGCTACCAATACGACAAGGAGTCCAGCCACGCCTGCCGCCTGCCAACCGATCAGTGCCACCATCGACATGTTGGGCCCTGGTGCCATTTGGCCGAGACTGTAGATAGTAGCGAATTGATCGGCCGTGATCCAATGATGGACTGAGACGGTTTCGTGCTCCATCTGTGGCAGCACGGCGCTCCCGCCGCCCACAGCAAGCAGCGAGAGGAGGCAAAAAACATTTAGCAAGCGGACGAGATCGCTCATGGCTTCGGGAGTTTTTTGGGTCGGCAGAGGATGATCGCCAACGGGGCCACGAGAAACAAAACCGTGGGAAGCGAGACATGGTAAAAAGCCACCATCACAAAGGTGACCACGACAAAAAAAAGATCGCGCAGATTGGAAAATTGCTTCGATCCGATTTTGAGAGTCACCTGCAAAAGAAGTCCCACAGCGGCGGCAGCAACGCCCGCCAATGCCGCAGCGACATCGGGGTCATTGCGGAAGCGGTCGTAAAGCAAGCCGAGTGCGATGAGCCCGGCTACGCCCGGCAACAAAATGCCAGAGGCCGCTGCCAGAGCACCCATCGGCCCAGCCAAATGACGGCCCGCAATGATCGAAACGTTCACGGCGTTCATACCGGGAAGAGTCTGCCCCATCTCAAGGGCGGCCAAAAACTCCTCCTCGTCCATCCACTTCTTTTCCTCAACCAGCGCATCGCGGAGATAGGCCACCAGGCCACCACCGAAACTGGTGGCACCAATCCGGGCGAAGGCCCAAAAAATTTCTGTGGCCGTGGGCAGCCTACTCGCTTCGGGTGGCATGGGCGGGTTGGCCGATTTGGTAAACCAGCGCGGTCTTGGTGGTGCCGAGCGAGACCCAGTCGTGCGCGTCGAGTTGGAGGGTCTTGTAGAAATCATCCGCCCGCTTGAGGCTCGATTTGTGAAGATCGTCCTCGCTGTCGAACTTGCATTGGAACGCGAACTCGCCGCAGAAGGCCTTTTCGTATTTGCGCGTGCGCCACACGGCGATCGTGGTTTTTCCGTTGAAGCCGTTTCCGAAATGCAGTTCGCCGACATCCACCTGCACCTCCTCCACAGCCATGTCGTTGACCAATCGGAGCGGTGACTCGTGGTCCGTCTCCAGGATTCCGACCGCGGGAAACGCGGCTGCGAGATCTTTCACCGCCATATCCAAATCCTCGCGCGGCTTGGCAAGAACGCAGTTGTGGGAAAAAATCGAGCGCATCCCTCCCAAGGTCTCGCGCAGCGGCAGGAACTCCTCCTTGAACTTGATGCGTGCGATCCCTCCACTCGCGACGGGCCGCACATCCACAGCGGCGGCTTTATCAAACTCCGGATGCCGGAACTTGAAGGTCACCTCGGGAATCCCATCCGGCCACCCCCCTTTGTATCGGGTCCGAAGGCGGAAAATAAAGTGGTTCCGGTAGAGCGCGAAATCCTCGGTGTCGAAAAACAAAACCTCGCGCACATGACTCTCAAAGGCGCTCTTGGCCTCCTTGACCTTCACATCGAACTTATTCGCGGTCGATTTGACGACCTGCCAAAAATCCACAAACGACCGGGCCGTGGTGAAGTGCTGAGGTTGAAGAATGATTTTGTATTCGCGGTATTGGATTCGATCTTGGGGGGTGTTTTGAATGTCGTGCTTGGACATGGGCGGAAATCAACGCACAGGCGCGCCCTCATTGCAAAACCGATCTTCGCTGATTCCAGAGAACTGGATTTGGGCAAAAAACGGCTCCTAGAACCGAAAGGAAGGGGGTTGCGGGGAGAGGATTTGACCCTCTGACCTTCAGGTTATGAGACTGACGAGCT